>CALGKS010000121.1 GCA_937930475.1 uncultured Collinsella sp.
GCGTGTTTTCGTACATCAAGCGCCATTGGCCCATCTATCTGATCTTGACCCTGATCGCAATCGCATTGGGCTTTGGGGCCGCGTATGTCGTTGGCGTTAAGGGCTCGACGCCCGAGACAACAATGAACGAAGAGGTGGAGCAAGAGCAAAGTTTGGGTGCCGACGGTATTTCCGAGTCCGATCAGGCAGCCATCGATGGCGGTTCGTCATCTGCTGAATAGCCGATTCATCGTTTATGCGTAAGGCGGACGAGCCGGGAGACTGGCTCGCCCGCTTTTTCATCGTGCTAGCGCTTCCTTGTGGCTGATCTAAGGCGAGCGAACCATATGGCTGCAGTGCCTGAGGTCAGGAGCGCGGTGATACATGCGGCGATGGGAACAGATCCCGTTGTCGGCAGGTTCTGAGGCAGGGCGCATCGTTGGATGACGCGGTCCTCGTCATGCGCCTCGAGTTTATCGCCACCGCCGTTGCGGCAAAGATCGACGCGCGCACTGTTGGCAAGTGCGGTTTGGGGCGTATAGGACGACGTTGCCTGCATATGCACGATTGCGCCTTGGGCATCCGAGTTAAGGGCCGCCTTGGCATCGTCAAGATCGTCGTGCTCGTCTTTAAGGCCATCCCGGGTCCAAGAGCCCGCCTCGGTTCTGGTCGTAAAGTCGGCGGCTACCGCACCGTATTCAAAACGGATGCCCGTGATGACGGCGTCGTCTGTAAGATCAATCTCTTTCGTGTCGAGCGTGACGGACTTGTCCGTCGGGATATCCGCTTTCCATAGGTGCCATCCGTCATAATCGACGAGACGCGCATCGTCGCCCAGCAGCTTTGTAACCTCTTCCGTTTCGAGCCAAGGATTGCTGTGCCCGTCGTCAAGCGTTGCATTGACCTGCTTGCCCGTATCGCTTGTTCCTGCCGGTGACGTTCGATACCACACGTTGCACAGCCCGTTTAGATCACCGACCGCAATAGGGGTTTCAACGGCAACAAGTTTCGCTGCGCCATCTTTGGCGCACTCAAGGTCGTCGGTGATGGTCAACTCGTCGACCCAGGTGCTCGACTCATTTTTGGCGTCGATGGTATAGGAGAAGGCGCCTTGTGTATTGGCCCGTGCTTTGGCTCGGTTTTTTCCGTCGCCGTTGGCAACGAGTTTGCTTGTGACTGGCTGTGCAATCTCTTGGCGCTTATCGACGCTTCCCCTGATCTCGATGGGGGTATCCTTCATGGCTATGGTTTGAACTTCTCCCGTGGCCTTTACTTCAAACGTTATCTCTTCGGCAAGGTCGTAGGTACGCGGAGACATCGTTTCGCGCAGGGTGTAGGTGCCGGGTGAAAGGTGCTCAATGTGGTGCGGTTTACCGGATGAAGTCCAAGAATCGATTTCGTTGCCATTGGAGTCGCAGAGGACAAGCTCGGCACCTGTCACTTCCTGACCTCCGCACGCGTCGACTTTGGAGACATCGATCTTGGTGTAGTCGTTGGAAACGTCAAGGTGCATTTCGATCACGGGCGTTTGCTGGTCAGCGTACGACAACTTCACAGTATGTGGGGTTGGGTTGAGCAGATAGCCTTCGGGCGCTTGTGTCTCGATGACCTCGTAGGTGGCGGTACCGCATCCCAGCGAAAGATGGTCGACTCGCGCATACCCCCGTTCGTCGGTTATAACGGTGGCGACGGTTTCGCCATCCAGGGCGACGATGCTGTCGTCGGTTCGCACGATGTCGCCGCTAGCGCGGATGTCAAACATGGCTCCAGCGAGGGTGCGCCCATCTACAGCATCCGTCTTAATGATTTCGATGCTTCCGGTTGCGGCGTCGTCATAGAACGAGGCGACGGCGACCGGTGTCAGATTTCTGTCGGCGGGAATCGTTATCTCCAGGTCTTCTCCGCGCAGATACGGTTCCTTGGCCGATGTCTCGTGCACGTAGTATGTTCCGGGATTAAGTGATTCGGGCAGCGTGACGGCGCCGGTTGTATCGGTTGTGAAGGTATTCATTACATTGTGGGCCGGATACCAACATGTTTGCGAGACAGGCTCGTGGTGGCTGTCGAGCAGCTGGAACGTAAGGCCGGCAAGTGGTACGGTGCCGCCGGTCTGAGCATCGCGCTTTACGATTTGAAGGTGTGTCGATAGGGCGTGGTTGTCAATGATGTACTGAAGCTCGGCGCCGTCTGCGGTCTGCTCCGCCGTGATGGTCCATTCCCCTGCTTGCTTAAATCCTTCAGGGACCGTTTCTACGACCTCGCGAACGGTGTAGCCCGCGCGGTCGTAGGGAATGGCACCGTGAGCGCCGGCGGGTCGCTTGCCTGCGCCAAACCATGCTTCGGGCTGGTCTTTGGTGGAGGCAAAGCCGTAAACGTTTGTGGTCAACGTGCCGACGACTTGTTGGGAGCTATTGCTGACAACTTCAAAGACGACGCCTCCCGCCGGCTGCTCAAGGCCGGACTCATCGTTATCGCCATGGTCCTTAAACTTCGAGATTTCAAGGTCAAAGGCGATGGGGATGTTGGGAATACGGCACTCGAGCTCAACGATACCCGTATCTCCGAGTTGCTCGGCACCGACGGTGTAGCTCCAACAGTCGTTTGAAATCAGGTAGCCCTCGGGTGCTTTCGACTCGTAGATGGTAAAGGTGCCCAGAGGAACGTCATTGAGGATCGCCCGCCCGTTTTCGTCGGTCGTAAGGGTGCGAGTCCAGCCGGGAGTTGATTGCGAGACACAGGTGAATTCAGCGCCCGCAAGCGACGCCCCAACTTGGGCGCCGGCATCCGTGGCGGCATCGATTTTTGCAATACGCAAAG
>CALGKS010000122.1 GCA_937930475.1 uncultured Collinsella sp.
CCATGCGGCAAGCGTCCTGGACGCCGCCCAATACCCATTCACTCGTCTACGTAACCTTTATCGAGCGTGACCGCCGCCGAGACATACCCAACATCTACGGCGGTCTCAAATGGGTGCTCGACGGTCTGAGCCGACCGCGCGGCAGCAAGCTCGATGGCGCCGGCGCCATCGTCGACGATTCGCAAAAGTGGCTGACCGTCGTGCCCACGGTCGCAATCGACAGGCAAAACCCCGGCGTCCATATCAAGATCATGCCGGTCGACAACCCGGCAGAAATCGAGACCGTTCAGGTCATGGGAACAAACGTTCCCATACCAGCAAACACAAACAAAGGAGTTATCAAATTATGACTCTCTCGACTGACTACATCCTGGGACTGATTCTCACCGTCGGTGCCGATGCCTACCACTGCATGCCGTCACTCAAGGTTGAGGACGATGAACCGGTCAAGTATCCCGAGATCGCCTATGCCATCGCGTCGACCTGTGATGCTCTTTGCAAGGAGATTGCAGGCTTGGAGATGGGCGATGTGTCGCATGATTCGCGCGAGCTCGTTGTCGGAATCATTCAAAAGACCTTCGAGGTTGCGGTCAATCGTATGGAGAAAGACCTTGAGCTCGACATCGAGACCATTCCGACCATCCTGCGCGACCTGCGCGTCGGTGAGATTGAGGTGAGCGACGATGACTAGCTCTTATCAAATCGACCGTGTTTGCGAGCTCGGGTCGAGTGTCGACATGCTAGAGTCGATTGCCCGCGCTTGCGCAAGTGATCCAACGCTCCTAGGCGACTGCGCCAAGCTGTTGCCGGTGCCGCAAACGCCTGAGTTTGCGTGCGCCGTCATCGCCGAGACGTGCGCCGCGATTGTTGAGTGCGCGTGCATCCCCGGCGAGCATGACACTGATGAGTTGGCGTCGGTTGCAGGTATCTGGGACATTCTTGACAATGCGATATGCGACACCAAGACTGCGAGTGAATGATGGCGTCAACGGTCCCAGTCAAGCAGGATTCAAGGGGGATCTGGTACAGCAGAATATATCTTGGCAAAGACTCCAAAGGCAAGAAGATTCAGGCTTACCGCTCCTTTCCCGAGGCCACCAGCGAGGCCGATGCCCGAGTCGCCGCAGCGATCTGGGCATCGGACCTCACAGCAGACGGTCGCGTGCGCTCCACGGTGCTCACCGACATGCTCGCCGACTACATCGAGATGCGCGAGATCAACGGCGCAAGTCCTAACTCCATCAAGCAATGGCGCCAATTCCTGCGCTGCTACATCGCTCGATTTCTTCGCGGCAAGCGCGCCGACGAGCTGAGCGCGCTCGACTTCACGCGATTCAACGGAGTTCTACTGCGTCACGGCTCGCGCGACGGCAAGCCGCTGAGCCCTAACACGGTCAATGCGGTCTACCAATTCCTGCGAGGTGCCTACAGGTACTTCGTGAGTGTGGGACTCGTCGAGACCAACCCGCTGCTCGCCGCCGTCAAGCCATACCGGGACCAAGACGAGGCGATCGCGCTCGAGGAGGATGATGTTGCAATCCTCAACGCCTACCTCGACCCGATCGTTAGCTTTGAGGTGGAGGTGGGCGACATCGAACGCCGGAATGCCTTTGCAGCGTGGCTGGCACTCCACACCGGCGCCCGATGCGGTGAGGTGTGCGCCGTGCGCCCCAAGGATGTGTACCAAAAGCGCGGATACATCCATATCGGCGGCACGGTCGTTGAGCCCGGCAACGAGCAGCCCTACCGCAAGGAGAAGCCCAAGAGCTCAACGTCAAGGCGAAACATCTCACTCGTCCCGGAGGAGCTTGAGGTCATCGCGAGATTCATGGCTTGGCACGAGACCCAGAAGGGCAGCGCCCGTGACATGGGGATCGCGAGCGTCGACGGCACGTGGGCGAGACCTTCGACCTTGAGCAGTTGGTTCAAGCGCTTGGTCGAAAAGCTTGACCTCGACCGCCAGGTGACATTCCACACGCTGCGCCACACCCATGCGAGCTGGTGCCTGGCTCATGGCGTCGACGTGGTCACGCTCAGCGAGCGCCTGGGGCATTCGTCGCCTGCAATCACGATCCGAATCTACGGTCACATGCTGCAAGGCCGTGACATGGCGGCAGCTGAAACTTTTTACAAGGCGATTCAAGGAGGTGTTTAGATGAAGCCCACACAGCTCACCAAGAAAGAGAGCGACCTAATAGTTATGTACCGAAAGTTATCTGCCATCCATCAGGACGATGTACTCACCTATGCGGCACTGAGAGTGCAGCTTGAGCAGTCCGAGAAAAGGATCAGGGACGGTCTCACGGCATGGAACAAGGCTGTTGAAAACTCCAAAAACAGCTAGAAATAGCGGTTGCAATGGAGTTGCAATGGACTAGTTTTCAACAATTCAACAATCTGGAAAAACCCCAGTTAGACATACGAAAAACACGTAAAGCAACAGTCACCAAGCAAATAAGAACGAGTTATTTGCTTACACCCAGAAAGAGGACGAAATGGACGAATTCGACGAGATGTCCGATAGCGAAATCGATGCGCTGTGCGAGATGGACGAGATGTCCAGAGGCATCCCCAACCCACTCCCGCTGCTGACCCCAGAGGAGCGCTCCGCCGCATCCCAGAAAGCAATCGAGACGCGCAGGGCGAGGATGCGCCTCAAGCGCGAGATGAAGGAAGGAAACCTCTCCGTTGCCGCGGCAATCGAGCTGCCCGTGATGCAGCGCATGAAGGTTTTCGAGTTCATCCGCGCCATTCCCGGCATCGGCATCAACCGAGCCAAGGAGTTCATGCTTGCAAACTCCATCGCCGATAATCGCCGTGTCGGTGGCTTGAGTAAGCATCGCCGCGCTCAGGTTGTCGCCCTGGGAGGTGAGCGCTAATGAGACCAGAGTGCCGTCGCAACTTCGAGCGCCTTGCAAAGCTGCTGTGCATCCTGGCGGCGTTGCTTGGCTCGATCGTCATGCTCATCGCCATCACGGTCATCACCGCAGTTGTCTGCTTTTTTGCGCACCTGACCTTCATCTGGTATGTGCCAGTCATCATTACGGCGTTTGCCTTGGGTTTTGCCGCGCTCGCCTTTTTGCTCGTAAACGTCAAATCGCGCGACGATGACGAGGATTACGAGTGATGGAGCGCATCACGAGCGCACGCGATCTGTGCAGATGCCTCGTCGAGCGATTCAGGCGCGATGGCGTTTTCAGCGGACCTCGTTGGCTTGACAAGGGCGAGCTGATTCTGCCGATGCGTCCAGAGTTTCGGCAGCTTTTCGAGAACGCCCTGCAACTGCGACAGAGCTGCGACAAGACTGCGACATCGTCGCGCGATTTGGCCGATGCTGTCGCGAGCATGTATGAGGATGCAATTTTATACGGCTCACCAATTGACTCAGCTGCCGACATGATTGTCGGCCTGATTCCAAAACAACAGGAGCCTCGCGCGACCTTTGTGCCCGTTGACTTTGCCACATTCGTCAACCCGCTCAGCCACAGTGATGACGATTGGCGAGAGCTGTCTGAAAACGCCTTGAATGACGAGCGCAAGGCCAACCGAGCGCGAGAGAGGGCTCTCAAGCGATCGCGCCGAAATACCAAGAATCCTAAGAAGAAAGGCAAATGCCGATGAGCGACGAGCCGACCACTGAGACCGAGACGCCAAAGACGTGCGCGATGTGCCGTTTTGCTGCGCCGTACACCTTCACGCCGCCAGCCAATCCCGACAGCCCCGGCAACCTCTACTGTTCGGTCGACAAGGCTGTCATAAGCGTCAATCCGTCATATACCTGCGACAAATACAAGGAGCCCGACCGTGCCTAGATTCATTACCAAGACCGAGCGCGACACTCTCAAGTGCGCACTTGGTGGCATCAATTCCTACCTCAACTTCGTCGACGAGGCCGAGGACCGCTCTGATGGCAACGTGTCCGTACCCGAGCGTGCCATGCACGCCTGGGTTACGACCATCAACGGCGTCATCGAGAGCATTGACCACAGGAACAAGGAGCGGCTTGAGAACATTCCCGAGCACTACCGCGGCGACGGCTTCATTACCTGCGACATGGCGCTTGCAGCCATGCTTGCCAGGGCGACCCGTATGGCGATGCCTCCGATGGTCATTTTCTGGTGGGCTAACGCATTCAAATACCTCTGGCGCTGGGCATACAAGGGCGATTGTAAGGGCGACCTCAACAAGGCCATCGACTGCATCGAGCATGTCCGCGACTGGCAGAAAACCCGGTAATGCTCCCACCAGCGCCCTGCTGCGAGACTTGCCGCTGGTGGCGCGAGAGATACGACAGGTCTTGGTGCAAGCATCCAGATCCGTATCTCCGCGCCGTCCGCGACACCACCATCTGCGAGGACTACCAAGAGCGCCGAGGCGAGGACTGGTGCTCACTCGTCTACGGCAACCGCGCCATAAAGCACCACTAACCATCAACTCCGCGAGATAGGAAAACATTTATGTCAATGGACATCAACGCGCCCATTTTCCGTCAGCTTGAGCGACTTGAGAATGTCGACCCGAACGATACCGATGCGCTCAAGGCCGAGATCGAGCGCGCAAAAGCGGTCAAGGATATCGCCGAGACCATCATCGACTCTGGACACCTGACTGCCGACGTCATCAAGCTCAAGCATCAGCTCGGTACCACCGCGACCATCCCCAAGGGCCTGCTCTAATGGGAAGTCGAGTATGGACCGACGAAGAAGTTGAGTGGATTCGCGAGAACTATGCCAAGGAGCACGTCCCGCATCTGCTCGACCAATTCGAGAAACGGTTCGGGCGCCGTCCGACTGCCGGCGCGCTCGCGCAAAAGGCCTATAAGCTCGGACTCAGGCATTCGCGCGAGAAAGCGCCCGATACCACGACCAAGCGCATCATCTGGGCGCGCGAGCCCGCCTATAACACATGGATGGACGAGCACGATGTGGGACAGGCCGTGCCTGCGCTGTCAGAGCAATTCGAGGCCGAGTTTGGCTTTCCGCTCTCGCGCGGTCAGGTCAACGTGTGGCGCGCCAACAACGGACGGCAGATGCGGCCTCGGCGCCCAGGCGGCGGCAGGTCGCGAAAGCCCATCGGCTACGAGCGGCGCACCAAGGGGGGCATCTTGGTCAAGGTTCGCGAGGAGCCATCGGTCCCAATGTCGAAAGACAATTGGGAATTCAAACACTACATCGTCTACCGAGAGGTGCATGGCTCGATTCCCGATGGATATGACGTTGTCTGCGCCGACAAGAACCCGCTCAACTGTTCACCTGAAAACCTCGTCGCTGTGCCGCACCGCCTGATGGCTCGCATCAACTCTGCCAACACACCGGACTGGCATGACGCCGAATCGCTCAGACAATGTGTGGCGCTTTGCGAGCTCGCATCCGGCATCCACAAGGCCGAGCTGTCGGTGCCTAGAAAGTGCGGCGTCTGCGGCAAGACATTCCTGCCAGATCCGAGCAAAGGTGCCGACTACCAAAATCGCTACCGAAAGACGTGCCCGGAATGCCGAGCGCAAGGGCTCAAGGCTCATGGAGAGCGCACCACAAAGCTGATCGCCACCTGTTGTGTCTGCGGCAAGCAGTTTGCCGCTCGCGCCAAAAACCAAAAGCGCTGTCCCGAGTGCATCGCCATCCATCCGAAATGGGGAGCCAAGAGACACGCCTATCTAGAGGAAAGAAAACGTAAGGACTAGGAGATTGCTCGATGGCAAGGAGAAAGGTCACACAGGCTGACATCGAGGCGGCTGCTGCCGCTCCGCTCAAGTATTTCACCCACGAAGCGCACCTTGCCGACTCGACCGCCTGCCGTCGCTTCATCAGGCGATGCGGACCAGACGGCTACGGCAGGTTCATGCGCCTGCTTGAGCGCCTTGCCGCCGAGGATGGCCACGTCATCGACGTGCTCGATACCGAGAGCCAGTACCTCTTGGCAGACGAGCTTTGGTTTGGAGACGATCTGAGCGCCCTGGGGCAATTTCTCAAAGATCTGTCCGAATGTGGACTCATACAGATGTTCGGGGACGGTGCAATAAAATCGCCTGTGGTGGACGAGTCAGCACTGTACTTTGGCAAGCGCAGAGCCATTGGAATGACCGGCGGCAGACCACGAAAAGAGGGGAGTGAAAATGCCTAATCTACCTGCGGAAACTTTCAACAAACCTAAGGTTAACCTTAGCTTAAGCTTTGCTTGTAATAAAATAAAAGAAAATAAAATAAAAGAAACGCCGACGCACGGCTCGTTATTAACGAGACGTGCCGGGCGTCGGGAGTCACCCTTACAAGGAAGTCCTCTCTTTGGTTTTTTCTCTGTTGAAAACTTTTTTGAGCTGTTGAAAACCCACGACATTTGCAAAGGAGCCGAGCTGTGCTAGACGATTTCCAGAACGCCCGCGAGCTGTTCGAGGCCGCGCGATCTGCCGCCATCGAGCGCGACCACGCCGCCAAGCAGCTCGAGCGCATGCGTCATCGCACACTCGGCGGCTCGTCATCAATCTCAGGCGGCAGTCGCGGCGCCACCAAGGACGTCAACGGAACGGCTGCGTCAATCGCGATCGTGGACTACGAATCGATGATGCGCTCACGTCTCGCCGAGGACACCAAGCTACTTAACCTCTGTGCGGCTCTCATTTACGGCAGGAACGGACGAGAAGGAGTTTCGGCGGTACTTGGTAGCGAATACGCCGATGTACTGTTCTGGCGCTATCTGAACGCCGAGACGTGGGTATCGTGCGGTGCCGTGTGCCACGTCTCTCCGGCGACCGCCAAGCGGCGTGCTATGACGGCGCTCGATGCCATCGACAGCATCGGTTTGCGCCATGCAATCGACGGCGTCGGTCTCGGCTCCATGCCCGGCAGCATCGGGCTCAACGCCGACTACCTCAAAAGTTGAGCCGATGTGAGCCACATTGAGCCGATGTGAGCCGGTATGGCTGCGCGATGTGGTGTTATAGATATCATTGCGATTCGCGCATTGAGACAGTCTGACCCTGTTCAGTGCGCAGCCACAGCGCGGGGGCGCGCTGGTAAGGATCGTGGTAGTTGAGGGACCGATGGGCAACAGCAGCCATCGGTCCTTTCTTTTGTCCACAGAGGTGCGCCGTGCATGTCCCGAGCGACAGGCCGCTCGCGTCATGGATTCGCGAGCTCTATGCCGATGACAAGATCTATGTCTTTTACAACTCGCCTGAGTGGAAAGCACTGAGGCATGAGGTCCTTGAGGACCACGGCTTTGAGTGCGAGGAGTGTGCTGACCACGGCGTCTACGTGAGAGCTGACACAGTGCATCATGAGTACCACGTGCATTCGCATCCAGGCATGGCGCTCACTCGATTCATCGAGCTGCCAGATGGGACGAGGCGCGAGGTGCTGCATCCTCTGTGCAACTCGTGTCACAACGCCGCTCACGGTCGCTTCGACGGTCCACGGCACAAGCCCAAGGGCAAGCCCGTGACCAAGGAGCGCTGGGACTGACGCTAGACAGGCCCCCAGCTCCCCATAGCCCCTAATTCCGTAGGGGGCGAACAACGGGGGGGTGTATAGGACAGAGGATTTTAAATTCCGTTTTTGAAAATCAGTGATAGGGGGTGTGCGGATGGCGGGCAGGAACAAGCAGCCGGTCGACGTGCTGACAGCGCGCGGCAAGTCGCACCTGACCAAGGCCGAGAAGGAGCGCCGCAAGGCGACCGAGTCGGTCGTGCCGGTCGCGCTGCGCGGCGTGTCGCCGCCCGGCTACCTCGACAAGTGGCCTGAGATTCGCGGTGAGTTCGAGCGCTACGCCGAGATGCTGACGGCGCTCATGCCCGACAATTTCGGGCAACCAGATGCCGACTGCCTCGCGCGATACGTCGTATCCGAATCGCTCTACGAGCGTTACACCTCAGATCTGATGGATGAGCACGACCCGCTCAACATCAAGAACTTGCAGATAGCGCAGGACCGCGCCTTTAAGCAGGCGCAGGCTTGCGCATCCTCGCTCGGTCTCACCGTGACCGCGCGCTGCAAGCTCGTCGTTCCCGAGCGCCGTGAGGATGACGGCGAGGGTGAGTTCTAGCGCACGCGCGCGGCGGCATAAGCGCATCAACTGTCCCGAGATAACGACCTACATGCGCATGGTTGAGACCGGAAAGGTCAGGGCATGCGCCGAGCAGCATCAGCTCATGGCGCACCTCAGGCGAGTTTTCGCCGACGAGGAGCTGATAATCGACACCGAGCGCCTGGCAGAATACAGGCATTACGAGAAGTATTTTCCGTTCGACCTTTTCTCGTGGGAGCATTTCGCGTTCACGCTGTTCATGTGCGTGTTCAACAAGGACGGCACGCCTCGCTGGTCCCAGGAGCTCGTCTATATGGGGCGCGGCGGCGGCAAGAACGGATTTTGCAGCTTCATCGCGTTTTGCTCGACCACCAAGGTCAACGGCATCCGCGACTACGATGTCGACATCTGCGCCAATTCCGAGGACCAGGCAAAGACCTCTTTCGATGACATCTGGAACATCCTCGAGAATTCCGGTCAGCGCCGACGATTCCAAAAAGGTTTCCGTTGGAATAAAGAGGAAATCGTCTGCCGGTCGACCAACTCGCGCATCAAGTACCGCACTGATAATCCCAAGTCGAAGGACGGCCTGCGATCCGGCATGGTCATCTTCGACGAGGTTCACGCCTACCAGAACTTCGACAACATCAAGGTCTTTACGACCGGCCTCGGTAAGAAGCCGCATCCGCGGCGCCTGTACATCACGACCGATGGCGATGTGCGTGACGGCGTGCTCGACAGCCTGCTCGATAAGTCGCGCCGCATCCTCTCCGGTGAGATTCCCGACAACGGATTCCTGCCGCTGATCTTCAAGCTCGACACGGCCGATGAGGTCTCCGACAAGCGTAACTGGGTCAAGGCGAACCCGAGCCTGCCGTACCTGCCCGTCTTGATGAGTCAGATCGAGCAGGAGTATCAGGACTTCCTGGACAATCCCGCCGGCAACGCCGACTTCATGACCAAACGTATGAACCTGCCGGCGGGTAACCCGGACTATCAGCTCACCGACTACGACAACCTCAAGGCCGCATCGCGCGAGCTGCCGGACCTCTCCGGCATGACCTGTGTTTTCGGCATCGACTTCGCGAAAACTCAGGACTTCGTTGCAGCGGCGCTACTTTTCCGAGACGGTGACGAGTATTTCGCGATCCAGCACTCTTGGGTCTGCCGCGCGTCAAAGGACTTGGCGCGCATCAAGGCGCCGCTCGATGAGTGGGAGCGTCGCGGCCTGCTCGAGTATGTCGACGATGTCGAGATTCACGCGAGCCTCGTGACCGACTGGCTCTACGAGCAGATGGGGACATACGACATCCAAGAGGGAGCCATCGACTCATACCGCCACTCGACCTTCATGCGCGAGCTCGATTCAATCGGCTTTTCCGCTAAGGAAAAGACCGTCAAGCTCGTGCGACCGTCCGACCTGATGCAGATTCAGCCAATCGTCAACTCGGCGCTCATCAACCATCGCATCGCCTGGGGAGACGATCCGATGATGCGCTGGTACGCGAACAACGTAAAGCTCACAGCCGCCGCGCATGGAAATTACTGCTACGACAAGATCGAGCCGAAATCGCGTAAGACCGATGGCTTCATGGCGCTCGCCGCCGCATTCACGGTGGCAGAACGTCTGCCTGATACCTCCGACATCGAAATCATCCCGACCATGACCTTCTAGAGGGGAGGCCGTTTGAAAGCTATCGATTTCCTCGGTTTGCGCGTGACGCAGGCCGAGATTGAGCCTGCCGCCGGCAGCGGAGTTGAGTCCAAGCTCGCCGCTGCTACCTATTTCAAGGCGATCGCACTCGCGACCGCAATCTCCTATAAGGCCAACGCGCTCGCGATGTGCCTTTTCCGCGTCTACGATAGCGGCAAGGAGGTCACTGATGACCTCTGGTATCGCCTGAACGTCGAGCCTAATGGCAATCAGAACGCCGCACAGTTTTGGTGCGAGCTCGTCGAGCGCCTTTGTATGCGCGGCGACGCGCTCGTCGTGCCTGTCGGCGACAGCTTCTACGTCGCCGATTCCTATAGTCGCGAAGAGCATCCTCTCGAGCAGGACATTTTCAGCGGCATCGTCATCGGCAACGCCAACCTTATCAAGAAGTACCGCGCGAGCGAATGCATGTTCTTCAAGCTCGCCGACAAGAATGTCTCGTGCTACGTCGAGAGCATGCTCGATTCGTACTCGACGCTTATGGCGTCGGCGATGGCTTCATACAAGGCGACCTCAGGCCAGAAATACAAGCTCGTCATGGAGCGCGGTCTGACCGGTGGCCTCAAGGATGAGAAAGATACCGAGGCCATGCTCAAGCGCAACCTCGAGACCTTCATCGACAATGCCAACTCCGTGTACTTCGAGACCAAGGGCTCGCACCTTGAGCCGGTCAAGGTCGAGAACGCAGTCGAGCCGACCGATATATCAGACCTCCGCAAAGAGATCTACGACAGTGCCGCCATCGCCTTTAAGGTCCCGAAGTCGATTATGTACGGCGACATGACCAACATGGGCGACCTCGTGAATACGATGCTCACGTTCTCGGTCGACCCCGAGGCGAAGATGATTTCGGACGAGGTCACGCGAAAGAATTTCGAGCCCGATGAAATCATGGCCGGCTCAAAGGTAAAGGTCGACACGACCACCATCAAGCACATCGACATCTTCGATGCCGCGGCATCCGCTTCGCAGCTGGTGTCCTATGGCGTTTTCACTATCAACGACGTGCTCAAGGCACTCGGTTATGAGCCTGTTGACGATGACCTCGCCAACAAGCGCCTCATCACCAAGAATCTTGGCGCCGTTGAGGACGTACTCCGCGATGCGAACCAAGGGGGTGAAATCTAGTGAAGAAATACTTCCAGCTCACTACCTCCGAGGACGGCACGACCGCCGACCTCGACATCTACGGTGACATCTGCGCGCGCTGGTGGGACGATGACGCCATGAGCGCGCCGAAGCTGTCCAAGATGCTCGACGAGCTCGGTGATGTGTCCCAGATCAACGTGCACATCAATTCCTATGGCGGCGAGGTCGCCGAGGGCCTTGCCATCTATTCGGCGCTCCGCCGACACAAGGCGCGCGTGCGCACCACCTGCGACGGCTTCGCCTGCTCGATCGCGTCCGTGATTTTCATGGCCGGTGACGAGCGCCTTATGTCGGATGCATCGTTGCTGATGATCCATAACGCCTGGACGAGCGCAATTGGCGTCAACGCCGCCGACCTGCGCAAGCTCGCCGACGATATGGACACCATCACGAGTGCTTCCAAGTCGGCATACATGGCGCGCGTCTCCATCACCGAGGATGAGCTCACTGAGCTCATGGACGCCGAGACGTGGATCAGCCCGGCAGACGCCGTCGATATGGGTTTTGCCACCGCCATCGAGACTTTCGAGAGCGGCGACAAGGCGTCCCAGGGCGCGCGCGATTCGCTCATGGCGCTCGTCATGGCATCTGTGGCGCAGCGCGCCGACGATTCTGACGATGACGACCCGGACGATACTGATGGCGATGACGCCACCGACGATAACGATGATTCCGGTGCCGATGATGGCAATTCCGATTCGGACGATGACGAGGGC
>CALGKS010000123.1 GCA_937930475.1 uncultured Collinsella sp.
CGCGCAGCTCCTCGTACACCGGACCGTACTTGAGCGCCAGCGTCGCGGCGTCGTCATCGTAGAGCCACGTGCTCAGCGCGTCGCACGCAATGGCCACGCCGTCGGCGATGCCGTAGTCGCGCTGGCGCAGGTCGTACTCGTTGCTGCTGATGATGGCCTCCAGGCGCTCGCGCGGAACACCGTGCTCGCACAGGTCGCGGCAGGCGTCCTGGAACACGCGGCGCAGCTCTCGCGCCACGTCGGGCTGAGCATTTTGCAGCATGATGAGCTCGTAGGGCTGCAGGCACTCGGCCGCGGTGTAGCTCACCACGTTGCCGCCCAGGCCTGCTGCCAGAATAGCCTTCTTGACCGGCGCCTCGTTGGAGCCCAGCAGCGCCTCGAACAGGATATCCGCCGCGATCGTGCGCTTGCGGTCGAGCGCGTTTCCCAGCACCAGGCCCAGGCCAACCAGGGCGTTCTCGGGCGTGGTGGCCATCTCGACACGCTTGTACTCGCAGGTCACGGGTGCCTGCATGTCCAGCGGATTGGGCGCCAGCGCGGACGGATCCTCGCCGGCGGCAACGGCGGCGTCCATGCGGCGGCTCGCGGCACTCGACTGCGACAGGTAGCGCTCATCCAAAAATGCCAACGCGCGGTCCACATCCAAGTCGCCGTAGAGCGTTATATAAGAGTTGGAAGGATTGTAATGGCGCGCGTGCGTGTCCAGGAACTGCTCGTAGGTGAGCGCCGGAATCGCGCGCGGGTCGCCGCCGCTCTCGTGCGCGTAGGCGGTATCGGGATAGAGCGCGGCGTTGACGGCGTCGTCCAGCACGCTCATGGGATCGGACAGCGCGCCCTTCATCTCGTTGAACACCACGCCGTTGTAGCGCAGCGTGCCCGTGCGTAGATCCTGGGGGCAGGCGTCGTCGGCGTTGCCTTCGCAGCCCTCGCCCTCCGGCAGGTCCAGCTCGTAGTGCCAACCCTCCTGCTCAAAAATGGTCGGCTTGGTGTAGATGGCCGGGTTGAACACCGCGTCCAGGTACACGTCCATCAGGTTGTACAGGTCCTGCTCGTTGGTGGTGGCAACGGGGTAGATGGTCTTGTCAGGGTAGGTCATGGCGTTGAGGAACGTCTGCATGGAGCTCTTGATCAGGTCGACGAACGGCTCTTTGACGGGGAACTTGGCCGACCCGCACAGCACCGAGTGCTCAAGAATATGGAACACGCCGGTGGAATCGGCCGGCGGCGTCTTAAAGCCAATAGCGAAGGCCTTGTTCTCGTCGTCGCACGCCAGGTACAGCAGGCGCGCGCCCGAGGCGGTGTGGCGCAGCACATAGGCATCCGAGTCGAGCTCGGGCACGGCCTCGCAACGCTCGACGGCAAAGCCATGACAAGTAGTACCGGGAACCAGCAGCGCAGCAGCGGCAGCGCGCGGATCGGTTGAAGAAGTGGACATACGCAGTCTCCTTTGACGCCCCAGCGGGGGCGAATCGAGTCGAATCCTCGAGAGTATACCCATATGGGGCCGCGGCTCTGCGGCGAACTGGCGGTTATGCCGATGGGAAGTCGATGCGTCCTGGTCGCCTGTCGAACGAGAGTGGAAATTCGGACACACGAGCGTGGATTTTCGGACGCCGACCGAACGGGCGTGGAAAATCGGACTGACGAGAGTGGATATTTGGACGGAATCTGCCGCAAAAGCCCCAAAAACCGTCCAAATATCGGTAGCGCGCAGAGATGTGGTGTAAGAGGCGGGGCATGCCCCGCATCTTCTCTTTTCAAGACTTTAGTCTGCTGGCCGCGCAGCGGCCAGCTTTAAACCACCCGCTACGCGGGTGGAGACAAACGGCTTTACAAAGCCACCCCTCCGACCGATATTGACGATTGTTCAGGCCGTCAAGAATTCGAGTCGAAGGGGTGGTCGCCATGGCCCAGAAGGCCTACAGCCTTTCCCACACGAAGTGGATGTGCAAGTACCACATCGTGTTCACGCCGAAGTATAGGCGCAAAGTGATCTACAACCAAATCAGGAGCGACATAGGGGAGATCCTCAGGAAGCTGTGCGAGTACAAGGGGATCGAGATAATCGAGGGGCACCTGATGCCCGACCACGTGCACGTGCTGCTGGCGATTCCGCCGAAGTACAGCGTCGCGAGCGTCATGGGCTACCTGAAGGGGAAGAGCTCGCTGATGATATTCGACAGGCACGCCAACCTCAAGTACAAGTTCGGCAACAGGAAGTTCTGGGCGGAGGGCTACTACGTGTCCACCGTCGGCCTGAACGAGGC
>CALGKS010000124.1 GCA_937930475.1 uncultured Collinsella sp.
CCAGACCATCCTGCCGAGATGGCTCAACGAAGTAGAGCTGTAGAGGCCGCTAAGCTTATGCCCGCCTGCCTGCCAAACTGGGACGCACTTTCCAGATGGCATGTTCAACGGAAAGCGCGTCCCAGAATCAAGGGCCAGAACGGGACAGACCTTCCAGTTGAAGCGCTCAGCGGAAACTGCATCCCGGAATAGACGCTCAGAATGGGACGCATTTTCCAAACAAGCGACCGGCGGAAAGCGCATCCCGTTCTGAGACGGAATTCTGGGACACAGTTTTCGTTTGAGGGCTGTTTCGGAAAGCGCGTCCCGTTCTGGAGCCATATTCTGGGATGAACTTTCCGCCAGACGCTCAACCGGAAACGGCATCCCATTCTGGAGCCGTATTCCGGGACACAGCTTCCGGTTGAGGGCTGTTCCGGAAAGCGTGTCCCATTCCGGGGCCTGATTCCGGCACGCAGTTTCCGCTCCGAACAAAAAGCCCCGGCTCGCAAGGGAACCGGGGCTAAAGGCGCAGCTTATGCAGTTGATGGTGGGCGCAGACGGCCCGTCAGCAATGCCGTCCGCGCTCTACCTTACCCGCGGTGACGGGCGCGGCTGTACGGGGTATCCACCATGGGCAGATCCGGACGCAGCTTGCCGTCAAACGCGCGGTAGGCATTCTGCACGGCGGGCGCCGTGGGGATCGTTGCGATCTCGCCAATGCCCTTGCCGCCATATGCCACGGGCAGCAGTTCGTCCTTCTCCACGTAGATGGCGTGGATATCCGGAATCTCGGGCGCACGGAACAGCCCGAGCGTACCGTACCTCGCCTGGGGCACGCAGTCCTTGAGCGGCCAATCCTCGGTAAGCGCATAGCCCATACCCATGAGCACGCCGCCTTCGATCTGACCCTGGATGGAGATGGGGTTGACCACCTTGCCGGAATCGTGCGCGGCATAGACCTCGCTCACGCGGCCGTCATCATCCAGAATGACCACATGCGTGGCAAAGCCGTA
The DNA here is from genome assembly GCA_937930475.1 of uncultured Collinsella sp. Lineage (GTDB taxonomy): Bacteria > Actinomycetota > Coriobacteriia > Coriobacteriales > Coriobacteriaceae > Collinsella. The sequence goes on from CALGKS010000124.1 coordinate 996, forward strand.
GCAGATGTGGCTCTTGGGGTTGGGGACGTCGGCGCCCAGTTTGTCGGTCGGCTCCAGATACACGTAGCCAAACTCGCATCCCTCGAGCGCCTTGATGGCGGCCGCGGGATCTTGAGGATGCATGCCCTGGCCGGCGACGAGTTCCTGCGTGCGCAGCTGATAGGCACGACCGTCGTCGTACTCGATCTTGACGCCGTCACCATGGGCGCTCACCGGGGCGGTAGGCGCAGGCTTGCCGGCCTCGATGCCAACCATGGCATCGCGCAGCAGGAAGGCGGCGCCGCGAACGGCCTCGCCGGTCACGACCGTCTGACGCGAGCCAGACGTGGTTCCGGAGTCGGGAGCGTTCTCGGTGGAGCACTCGCCATTGGCAATGCAGCTCAGCGGCAGACCGCAGGCCTCGGCAACGTCCTGCAAAAAGACGGTGTTGCAGCCCTGACCGATGTCGGACGTGGCGGCATAGACCACGGCGCGACCATCCTCGACGCGAATCTTGCAGCGGCCGGCATCGGGCAGGCCCACACCCACGCCGGCGTTCTTCATGGCGCAGGCGATACCGGCGTGTCCGGGATGCGCATAGTAGGCATCCTTGACCTCGAGCAATGTCTCCTTCAGCGCCGTGGAGCAATCGGCGATCTGGCCGTTGGGCAAAACCTCGCCCGGCTCGATGGCGTTTCTGTAACGAATCTCCCACGGGTCCAGGCCGACCTTCTCTGCCAGCAAGTCGATCAGGCTCTCGAGCGCAAACTCGGACTGGCACACGCCAAAGCCACGGTACGCGCCGGCGGGCGGATTGTTGGTGTAGTAGCCAAAACCGCGAATGTCGGTGTTCTGGTACTTGTAGGGGCCGACGGCGTGCGTACAGGCGCGCTCGAGCACCGGGCCGCACAGCGACGCGTAGGCGCCGGTATCAAAGTTGATCTCGCAGTCCAGACCGGTAAAGTTGCCCTCGGCGTCGCAACCCAGCGTAAAGGTGCCGTCCATGGCATGGCGCTTGGGATGGAACGCGAGCGACTCGGCACGCGTGAGCTTGCACTTCACAGGACGCTGGAACTTATATGCGGCGAGCGCGGCCAGGTGTTGGATGGACACGTCCTCCTTGCCGCCAAAGCCACCACCCACGAGCATGGTCTCGACGACCACGCGCTCGGGCTCGTTGTCCCAGCCACACATGTGGGCACACTCTTTGCGCGTGTCGTAGGCACCCTGGTCGGTCGACTGCACCTTGACGCCGTTCTTGTACGGGAAGGCAACGGCGCACTCGGGCTCCAAGAAGGCATGCTCGGTAAAGGGCGTGGTAAAGCGCTGCGTCACGGTGAACGCGCTCTCTGCCAGCGCCTTGGCGGCGTCGCCGCGCGTCACGTGACGGCTCTGGCACACGTTGTCCTTGAGCTCTACGGTATTGCCAAAGGCAAAGAAGCTGTCGTGCAGGCGCGGGGCGTCTTCGGC
>CALGKS010000125.1 GCA_937930475.1 uncultured Collinsella sp.
GAGACCACCGAGGCTGCTGAGTAAATAGCTCGCCGAGGAATCGCTCGCATTCATGGCAAAAGGGCCGTGCATCCAATTGGGTGCACGGCCCTTTTCTTGTTGGTGCAAACTAACCTGTCCCCATTGCACCAGATTGGTGCGAAGGGGACAGGTTGGCTTGCACCAAATGACAGAGAGGCGGCGTTTGCCCAGATAAAACCTGCCAAAATAAACCTGTCCTTTTTTGGCAGGTTGGTCGTAGTTATTACGTGGCGGTCGAGGTCGACCGTATAGGCCGCGTCCTGTTTGGCTAAAGTACATTTATCTGTGTTTAACTCGCCCGAGGCTGCATGGCGTGGGCGATGGCCAAAAAGGAAAACCACATGGGATTCATGTCAAAGCTGCTGTCCTTTGGATCCGATAAGGACCTTAAGCGCTACTACAAGATCGTCGATCAGATCAACGGTCTTGAGCCCCAGTTTGAGAAGATGACCGAGGAAGAGCTCCGCGCCCAGACCGATAAGTTCCGTGAGCGTTACGCCAATGGTGAGTCGCTCGACGATATGCTGCCCGAGGCCTTCGCCACCGTGCGTGAGGCCTCCAAGCGCACCATGGGCATGCGTCACTTTGACGTGCAGCTCATCGGCGCCATGGCGCTGCACGAGGGCCACATCGCCGAGATGAAGACCGGCGAAGGCAAGACCCTCGTCTCCACCTTGGCCGGCTACCTCAACGCCATCGCCGGCAAGGGCGTGCACGTTGTTACCGTCAACGATTACCTGGCCAAGCGCGACTCCGAGTGGATGGGCCGCATCTACAAGTACCTGGGCATGACCGTCGGTCTGCTCCAGAACAACATGCCGCTCGAGCTCAAGCGCCCGGCCTACCAGGCCGATGTCACCTACGGCACCAACTCCGAGTTCGGTTTCGATTACCTGCGCGACAACATGGTCACCCGCCCCGAGCAGCGTGTTCAGCGCGGCCATAACTACGCCATCGTCGACGAGGTCGACTCCATTCTGATCGATGAGGCGCGTACCCCGCTGATCATCTCGGGCGCCGGCACCAAGTCCGCCAGCACCTACAAGGACTTTGCGCGTGCCGTGCGCGGCTTGGAGCGCGGCGAGGACGTGTCCCACGACATGCTCACCGCCACCGAGGACGTTGAGCCCACGGGCGACTACGTCATGGACGAGGCCAAGCACACCATCGCCGCCACCGAGCGCGGCCTTAAGAAGATCGAGCGTCGCTTGGGTATCGAGGACATCTACGCCGACCTCTCGGGCCAGCTGGTCAACCACCTGCAGCAGGCGCTGAAGGCCCAGTACATGTTCCATCGCGACAAGCAGTACGTGGTCACCAACGGCGAGGTCAAGATCGTCGACGAGTTCACCGGCCGCATCATGGAAGGCCGCCGCTACTCCGAGGGTCTGCACCAGGCCATCGAGGCCAAAGAGGGCGTGCTCGTGCGCGAGGAGAACCAGACGCTGGCCACCATCACCCTGCAGAACTACTTCCGTCTGTATGACAAGCTCTCCGGCATGACCGGTACGGCACTCACCGAGGATGCCGAGTTCCGCGAGATTTACAAGCTGCCTGTCGAGGTCATCCCCTCCAACAAGCCTGTTCAGCGTGTTGACCACGAGGATCTGGTGTACCGCACCATCCAGGCCAAGTACAACGCCGTTGCCGATGACGTCGAGCGACGTCACGCCAAGGGCCAGCCGGTCCTGGTGGGCACCGTCTCCATCGAAAGCTCCGAGAAGCTGTCGGCCGCCCTTACCAAGCGCGGCATCGCGCACGAGGTCCTCAACGCTAAGCATCACGAGCGCGAGGCTCATATCGTTGCCCAGGCCGGACGCTACGGCGCCGTGACCATCGCTACTAACATGGCCGGTCGTGGTACCGACATCCTGCTGGGCGGCAACCCCGACGAGCTGGTGCGCGAGCGCCTTGAGTACGAGGGCCTGACCATGGAGGACGTGACGCCCGAGCAGCTCGAGCAGTTTAACGCCGAGGCCAAGGAGACCTGCAAGGCCGAGCGCGAGCGCGTGCTTGCCGCCGGCGGCCTGACCGTCATCGGCACCGAGCGCCATGAGTCCCGTCGTATCGACAACCAGCTGCGCGGCCGTTCCGGTCGTCAGGGCGATCCGGGCGAGACTCAGTTCTACCTGTCGCTCGAGGACGATCTGATGCGCCTGTTTGGCGGCGACAAGATGGACCGCGTCTCCAAGATGATGGTCACGGCCGATATGGGCGACGACATGCCCATCCAGCACAAGATCATCTCCAAGGCCGTCGAGAGCGCCCAGCACAAGGTCGAGAGCATCAACTTCTCCATGCGCAAGAGCGTCCTTGAGTATGACGACGTCATGAACAAGCAGCGCCAGGTCATCTACGCTGAGCGCAATAAGATTCTGGACGGCAAGGACCTGACCGACCACATCACCGAGGTCATGCACGACA
>CALGKS010000126.1 GCA_937930475.1 uncultured Collinsella sp.
CCGCCACTGCAGTAATGGCGCGGCGGACGATGGTGAGACGGCCGAGCACGAGCACGCGGTCCGTGAGCTGATTGATGGCGTTCGCCACGTAGGCTCCCTTCGAAGGCAGATGTGGTTGTGGGGCATGCCCGCGATTGTAGCATGGAGCGTACGGGGGCGCTTCAATTCACCCTCCCTCGACAACCAAAGCGGGACCAGCAACCCCCACGACCAAAGGCCCAAATTACAAGTGAGTAGACTTTTTACGATCTGCCGAGCACACCCAAAACCGCCACCCCTGTGACCTGCGGTTTTACAAAGGAAGATATGCATTGTGCTCGGCCAGCGCCAAAAAGTCTACTCACTTAGCCCGAATCGAAGCCAAACGAACCAAAATCGAAACCAAATTGAGCCAATCCACCGCAAAAAACGTTTGTACCCGTGCTTCTCGCGGCGGATTGACACTACAAAGCGGCCAAAATGTCGGTCAGATTATCGATAACGGCATCGGCTCGCGATTGATCGAGGTTGACGCCCTCGTGCGGACGCAGCGCCAGGACTCGGGCGCCGGAGCGCTTGCCAGCCTCGATCCCCAAAGGCGAATCCTCGATAACCAGGCACTCGGCAGACTCCACCCCCAGCGCCTCCATGGCACGCAGGTAGATCTCGGGGTCGGGCTTAAACGCGCTGCACTCGTGACCGCTGATGGTGTAGTCCAGCACGTCGGCGATACCGGCGATCTCCACCAGCTCGTCGATCAGCTCGCGATAGGACGAGCTCGCGATGGCGCACTTCACGCCGCGCTCGTGCAGCTCACGCATCACCGGCTCCGTCTGCTCGTTGAGCAGCTCGGCATACGGAACGGGATGGTCCGGGCTATAGACTTGCTTGTACTCCACGCGCAGACGCTCGCGCAGCTCAACATCGTCGGGCACCAGCGCCTCCCAAATGGCAGGCTCGTTAGACCCCGAAAGATCGGGGATCTCGTCAAAGTGGAAGCCCTTCTCCTCCATAAACGCCACGCGACGACGGTTGTAGAACCACTCGGTATCGACCAGCACGCCGTCCATGTCAAACAGCACTGCCTTGATCATACGCATCTCCTCCCACCTGCCAAAAAGGGACAGGTTTATTTTGGTAGGTTTTATCTGGGGTTTTGCGGCGCGACAGACACGCCCCCAAAGCAAAAAGGGGACGGGGCACAAACCCCATCCCCTCTCAATCAACCCGTAAGGTCTACTTACTTGCGATTAGTAGGAAAGCTTCCACATGTAGCGACGCATGGTCAGCGGGTGCTGACGGGCCTCGGCGATCTGGTTGCCGTACTCGCGCATAACGGCGAGGTGCAGCAGCGGGTTGAAGTAGGTGACGACGCTCGCGGGCACGGCGTCAGCCAGGCCGTAGTCCTTGGAGTCGATCAGAGCGACCTTGGCGCCCATGCGCTCAAGGAAGGTGAGGGCGCGGGCATCCATCGGACGGGTAGCGCCATCGGACATGAAGAAGACGTAGGGCTTACCCTCGGTGGAAACCTCGAACGGGCCGTGGAAGTACTCGCCGGTGTTGTAGGCGGCGGCGTCGATCCACTGCATCTCGGTGAACAGGAAGGCGGCGTGAGAATAAGCCATCTTCTCGGAGGCACCGGAAGCCATGAAGTAGATCATCTTGTCGTCCTTGAAGTCCTCGGCGAACTTCTTGGCGAGCTTCTTGCAGTGCTGAGCGGCGTTCTCGCAGAGCTCGAAGACGTTGGTGAGGCCGGTGATCATGTCCTCGTAGTGGTCATAGCCCTCGGTCTGCTGAAGGATCTCGACAGCAAGAGCGATGGCGTAGCCGGGCTTCTCGCACTTGGCAGCGAAGTTGGCGTGGAAGCCGTGAACGATGACGTAGTCAGCGTCGACGGTCAGAGCGGAGCCAGCCTTGTTGGTGAGGGAGACGACCGGGCAGTTGTGCTTCTTGGCGGTCTTGTTGGCCTCGACGGTCTCGGGCGTGGAGCCACCGAGAGAGCAGGTGATCACGAAGGTGTGCTCGTTGACCCAGGAAGGCGTGTCGTAGTTGAACTCGTTAGCGGTGAAGATCTGAACGTTCAGCTTGTCCGTGTTGTTAGCCAGGAAGTACTTGGCGGGGTAGAGGTCGGACATGGAAGCACCGCAGCCGACGAAGGCGACACTGTGGATCTCGTGGTTGGACAGGACGTCAGCGACGATCTGCTTAGGGAGGTTAAGGTCGATCTCGTACATCTGACACATTCCTTTCAATTTTTGCGGCGCCACATTGCCGGGCGCTCGCAGGGTTAACGTGGTTTGGACCGAGTCGCCGGCCCGTTGAGGATGCGACAAGGGGACTGTCCCATTGTCGCATTTTGGGAATGGAAGCCTGCCTGGGGTATGGGATGCCAGGCAGGCCCCCGGGGGAAAGCGGTTAGACGCTTGGTCGCGACTAGGCCAGGATGCCGGCCGCGGAGAGGGCGATGCCGCCCACGATGGCGATCACGAGAAGCCAACCGGTGTTGACGTTCTTCTTGATGAGCCAGTACATAAGGCCGGTGAGGCCAAGGGAGATCATCTGGGGCATCATGCCGTCCAGGATGTCCTGGATAACGACGGTGCCCTCAGCGAACTGCAGCGGGGTGGTGGCGCCGATCAGCGTAGCGATCATGCCACCCACGGACATAAGACCCACAATGCCGCAGACATACATGAGCTTCTCCATGAGGTCGCCGCCCTGAAGCTTGCTCAGGTACTCGTGGCCGCCCTGATAGCCCATCTTGGCTGCGAGCCAAGTGATCACCACAGAGGGGACGATGGAGATGAGCATGGCCAGGATCGGACCCATGATGGAGCCCTGCTGAGCCAGCTGAACGCCCAGGCCAAAGGCGATAACGCGGATGGTGCCCTGGAAGAAGGAGTCACCGATGCCGGAAAGCGGACCCATGAGGGAGGTCTTGACCGCGTTGATCGAATCGGGATCGAAGTTCTCGGGATCCTTGGCGTACTCCTCCTCCATGGAGGCGGAGAGGCCCAGGATGAAAGCGCTCGTCTGCGGGGTGCAGTTGTAGAACGCCATGTGACGGTGGTAAGCCTCTTTCTTAGCAGCGAGCTGCTTGGGGTCGGACTCATCCGGATAGAGGCGATCGAGCGTGGGAACCATGCCGTAGAGGAAGCCCATGTTCATCTGACGCTCGTAGTTCCAAGAGGCCTGGATGGCCCAGGAGCGCCAGAAGAACTGGCTGACCTTCTTGTTCAGGGACACGTCCTTGGTTGCGGTTGCCATAGTGTGTTCCTCCTTAGTCTTCGTCGTCTTCGAGCGGATCGTAGTCGGAATCGACACCGGCGGCTGCATGGGAACCGTTGAACTTGAAGCCCATGAAGACGACAGCCAGGCACACACCGATCAGAGCGACCGCGATGACGGACAGGTTGAGGTAAGCGGCGAGCAGGAAACCGATGAACAGGAACGGAGTCATACCCTTCTTGATCATCATGGTGAGCAGCAGGGCCAAGCCGTAGGCAGTCATGATCTTGGTCGAAACGTTAAGACCAGTGGACAGCCACTCGGGAACCATGTTGACGATGGCCTGAACCAGGTCGGTGCCAACAAAGACGGCGAGGAAGATCGGCAGGAAGTACATGATGGCGTACAGACCGGAGCCGGCGCAGATGTGCATACGGTAGGCGGTCTTGAACTTTCCGTTATCGATCGCGCTATCTGCCACATGGGTGAGGGCGGCGATGATGGAACGGAACACGATGCCGAGGAGCTGACCCAGGACGGCGACCGGGATGGCGATCGTCATGGCGGTCTCGGCGGAAGCATCAGTCAGGCACGCAAAGGCAGCGGCCACGATGCCGCCCAGGACCATATCGGGCGGAACGGCGGCGCCGACCTGCACCAGGCCCATGGACACGAGCTCGACGGCGGCACCGACGGCAAGGCCGGTGGGCACATCGCCCAACAGCAGACCGACGAGCGTAGCGCCAACGAGGGGCTGCTCGAAGTTAAGACGACCGAGCAGGCGGGAGTCCCACATGCAGAACACGCCGACGAGGCCGACGAGCACCGCACTGATGAACGTATTCATACCCTTCTCCTTTCAGTCAGGCAAAAGCCTGGTTGATTACAGCTTGGCGTCGATGTCGACGCTCTGATACGTAGGGGTCTGCTGGACGTAGAGCTTGATGCCCATGTCGAGCAGCTGGTTGACGTCGGCCTTCTGGGTGGCGTCGAGGAAGACGGAGCTGTCCTTGCCGCCAATCTGATCGGCACCGTCGTGGTTGGCGGTGGCGCCCAGGTTGATAGCGTCGAGCTTGTAGCCCTGGCAGAACTGCAGCATCTCGGCCGTGTTGCCAAAGACGAACATGACGCGCTCGCCGAGGGTGTTGAGCTTGTCCATCTTGGCGAGGGCACGCTCGACGGTGAAGACGTTCAGGCGCACGCCCTGGGGCTTGGCCAGCTTAAGAGCGCCCTTCTTGATGTCATCGTTGGCGGCAGCGTTGTCGACGACGATGATGCGCTCGGCCTGAACCTTGGTGGTCCAGGTAAAGACGACCTGGCCGTGCAGCAGACGGTAGTCAAGACGTGCGAGGACGATCTTGGCGGGACCGGAGCTGTGACGGGGCGCCTTGGCCTTCTTGGCGGGAGCCGCGGCAGCCTCGACCGGTGCGTTGGGGTTGGTCAGACCGGTGCGGGCCTCGTTGATGAGGGCCGCGAGCTCGGCGCCCTTGACGGGGACGGGGCTCATAGCAAGCGTGAGCGCCAGCGGGATGTTGAAACCGCTGACAACCGTGAACTTCGTGCCGTTCTTGGAAAGCTCGACCATGTTGTTGTTGACCGAGCTGCCGAGCATATCGGTCAGCACATAGACGGTGTCGTCCGCGTTGAACGTGGCGATCATGGCGTCCACCTTATTGGTGATGGGCTCCTTGTCGTCACGAGCAAGCGACACGACGTGGACGTTCGACACGTCGCCGAGAACCATCTCGAGCGTGTCTTTGGCGCCTGCGGCCAGGCCGCCATGAGATGCGAGAATGATCTGATTCATCTTGCCTCCTCCTTTTCGTTATGGTCATTATAACGTCTTATACGTTGCTTATATTGCTAATTAGTATAAAGACCGTTCGCGGGTAAAAATCGACCGTTGACGGGTTTAACGTACTTGAAACGTTGGGGGTTGGATAGGCCGGTGCTGGCTGGATAACCCCAGGTCAGACCCTGCGCGCAATCCTCTATCGTACGAAGTACCAGGGGCTTTCCTGCACGGTGGGCTCCAGCGCGATGCCGGTGCGCTCCTTAAACAGATCCATGTCCTGAGATTTTTCGGTCCACCACGCGTTGGGCTTAAAGGTCATGCTCTCAATGACATGACCGACAAACACACTGTTGCGCAGCTTGGAGAAGTCGGTGTTCATAATCAGGATGGACGCGAGCACCAGCAC
>CALGKS010000127.1 GCA_937930475.1 uncultured Collinsella sp.
GCGCGGTCACAGGCCGCTGTCAGTTCATCGGCAGGGATGACACGAGCCGCGCGAACCAACAGATCGGACGCGACACCGCGCGTCATGCGACAAGCGAGCATCAGGTCCTCTGCTGCCGCCTCGCGATGCGTCAGGTACTCGGCCTCAAACGACGTCGCGTCATCGTTGCGCTGGACCAGACGCACGCGGTGAAAGTCACCACGGGGGGCCACGCCGGGAAACAGCCCAGCCAGGCGATCGAAGTCCTCGGCATCGAGCATACCCGCGGCAGAACGACCCAAACCCAGATAGCCCCGACCAGTCCAGTAGGCGATATTATGAGCACATTCATGCCCATCGAGCGCGTAGCTCGCCACCTCATACGGGTGATAGCCCGCCGAACTCAGCCGCTCGCGCGCAACGTCCATGCATGCGGCTTGGAAATCCTCATCGGGCTCAAGCGACTCGTCACGGCACGCCATGCGGTAAAGCGGCGTGCCCTCCTCGAGCGTGAGCGGATAGACCGACACATGGTGCGGGGCTGCCGCAAGCACGCCATCAAGCGTGTATCGCCAGCTCGCCATAGTCTGTCCGGGAAGCCCGCACATAAGGTCGCACGACACATCGAGCCCAACATCCTTCACCGTCGCGATAGCCTCAAGCGCCCGTTCGGCATCATGGATACGGCCAATGACAGCCAACTCGGTATTGTCCAGCGTCTGCACGCCCAGAGAGATGCGCGTGACACCTGCCTCGTCAAGCGCGGTGGCGAGCCCAGCCGTCAGCGATTCTGGATTGGCTTCACAAGTAAACTCAACGGGCTTGCACCACATGGAGATACGACGGGCAAGTTTCACGAGGCGCTCCCCTGCCAGCGACGGCGTGCCGCCGCCTACGTAGACAGTGCGGATCTGCCTGAGTGCCCCAGCGTTGCCAAAGGCATCGAGCCGCGTATACAGGTGCTCAAAATAGGCATCAAGCGCAGCATCCAGGTCGCACGGGGCCACGCTTTGCGAGTCAAAGTCGCAATAGCGGCATTTTTGAGCGCAAAACGGCACGTGCACATACAGCGCGGTAACGGCCACCGTTAGGCCTCCAGCGGATGAGCGGGCACCGATTCGCCGGCGGCAAGGGCGGCCTCGCAGGCCACCACGTCGCGCTCGATATCATCGACCAGCGCCATAAACTCCTCGTACGTGGAGCAGCGCACCACCTGAGCGCGCCAGGCGGCGGCATGGGGCATGCCCTTTAAGTACCAGCTTGCATACGTACGGGCGCGCGACATAAGCGGCAAAAGCTCGTGCGTCAACGTCAGGTGCTCACGCAAAGCCTCCAGGCGCTCGACCGAGGAGCGAGAAGGAACCGGCGTGTCATCGAGTGCAAGGGCTCGGGCATCGCCGAACACCCACGGATTGCCGTAGATACCGCGCGCGATAAACACCGCGCTGGCACCCGAGCCGTGCAGATGCTCAGCAGCGTCCTCGGCCGAGAACACATCGCCCGAACCAATCACGGGAATCTCGACAGCCTCGGCAACCTCATCGACGACAGACCAATCGGCCTGGCCCGTATAGAGCTGCGTGGCACAACGGCCGTGCACGGCAACTGCAGAGGCGCCCGCCCCTTCGAGCATCTGGGCAAACGTTGCGGCGTTGCGATCCTCGGCATAAAAACCCTTGCGGATCTTCACGGTCACGGGAACATGCGCCGCGTCCACCGTTGCCTCGACAATCTTCTCGGCCAGATCGGGCGTGCGCATAAGCGCCGACCCCTCGCCCTTGGTAACGACCTTGCGAGCCGGACAGGCCATGTTGATATCAATCAATGACAGGCGATCGCCCACCTGTTCCTCGACGGCAGCGACGGCACTCGCAAACTGATCGGGCTTGGAACCAAAGAGCTGCACGCAAATCTGCTGTTCCTCGTCGGCCGGCAGCACCAGGCGCCACGTCTTGTTGCTGGCATAGGCGAGGCCTGCAACGCTCACCATCTCGCTGTAGGCAAAGTTGGCGCCGCGGCGGCGACACATGATGCGATAGGCGGGGTCGGTTACGCCCGCCATGGGAGCCATAAGGAACGGCTGCTCGGCATAGGCGCCCAGCAGCCGCTTGCTGTATTCAGAAAGCGCCATGGACCTACTCGTCCACCTTGAGAATCGCCATAAAGGCCTCCTGCGGAACCTCGACCGAGCCGATGGCCTTCATGCGCTTCTTGCCCTCTTTCTGCTTCTCGAGCAGCTTGCGCTTTCGCGAGATATCGCCGCCGTAACACTTGGCCAACACGTCCTTACGGCGCGCCTTAACGGTGGAGCGGGCGATGATCTTGTTGCCGATGGCGCCCTGGATAGGCACCTCGAACAGCTGCCGCGGGATAATCTCCTTGAGCTTGTCGCACAGGCCGCGGGCCAGGCCATAAGCCTTATCCTTGTGCACGATAAACGACAGTGCGTCCACCTCGTCGCCCGAAAGCAGGATATCGAGCTTGACGAGCTCGGAGGGACGATATTCGTTGAACTCGTAGTCGAGCGAGGCATAACCCTTGGTGCGGCTCTTGAGCTGATCGAAAAAGTCCAAGATGAGCTCGGCGAGCGGCATATCAAAACGCATCTCGACCGATTTGCTCGTCAGGTGGATCATATCGGTCGTGACGCCACGGTGCTCGATAGCGAGCTGCATGACGGCACCCGTATACTCGGGCGGGCAGATGATCTTTGCCTTGAGGTAGGGCTCTTCGATGCGCTCGATGCGCGTGGCCTCGGGCAGATCCTGCGGGCTGCGGACATCGAGCATCTCGCCGTCAGTCTTGTACACGTGGTAGTCGACCGAGGGGCTCGTGGCGATCAGGTCCAGATTGAACTCGCGCTCCAGGCGCTCCTTGACGACCTCCATGTGCAGCAGGCCCAGGAAGCCCACGCGGAAACCAAAGCCCAGCGCCACCGACGTCTCAGGCTCCCACACCAACGACGGATCGTTGACGTGCAGCTTATCGAGCGCGTCGCGCAGGTTCTCGTAGTCCTTGTTGTCGATGGGGAACAGACCCGTGTAGACCATGGGCTTGGCCTCGCGGTAGCCCGGTAGCGGCTCGGGGCAGGGGTTCGAAGCCCACGTAAGGGTATCGCCCACGCGCACAGCCTCGGGGTCCTTCAGACCCGTGACCACATAGCCAACCTCGCCGACGGTCAGAGCATCGACCGGCGTCTCGGCAGGGCGCTTGACGCCCACGCCGTCGACCAAGAAGTCGCCCTTGGCCTGCATCATGCGCAGGGTATCGCCCTTTTTGATGGAACCGTCAAAGACGCGCACCGTGGCGACGACGCCGCGGTACTCATCAAAGTACGAATCCAGGATAAGCGCCTTGAGCGGAGCATTTGCATCGCCCTTGGGAGGCGAAATCAAAAAGACGATGGACTCCAGCAGATCGTGGATTCCCTCGCCGGTCTTGCCCGACACGCACACGGCATCGTCGGCGGGAATGGCCAGATCGTCCTCGATCTCGGTCTTAACCTCGTCGGGGTGCGCCGAGGGAAGGTCAATCTTGTTGATGGCCGGGACAATGTCCAAGTTGGCGTTCATGGCGAGCGTCGCGTTGGAAACGGTCTGCGCCTCGACACCCTGCGTGGCGTCGACGACGAGCACCGCACCCTCACAGGCGGCCAGCGAACGCGAGACCTCGTAGGTGAAGTCCACGTGGCCCGGCGTATCGATCAGATTAAACTGATACGTCTCGCCGTCGTCGGCGTCATAGGACACGCGTACGGCATTGGACTTGATCGTGATGCCGCGCTCACGCTCGATGTCCATCGTGTCAAGCAGCTGCGACTCCATGTCGCGCTCATCGACGGTATGGGTGAGCTCGAGGATGCGGTCACTGATCGTGGACTTGCCATGGTCGATATGCGCAACGATCGAGAAGTTGCGGATGTGGGAAATGTCAATTGAAGTATTCATGCGGACTATCTTACCCGAGCGGTACAAAAAATGGAGCCTGTTCCATAAAACAGGCTCCATTTATGCTCGTAATCTGTGTGGTGTGAAATTTACAACTTAAGCGTTGATGCTGTTCACGAGCTTGGCAAGACCGGACTTGCGGTTGGAAGCCTGGTTCTTGTGGATAACATGCTTGGCGGCAGCCATGTCGAGACGCTTGGTGACGGTCTTGAGGGCAGCCTGGGCCTTCTCGGCGTCGCCCTCGGCGACGGCGGACTGGACGTGCTTGGTCAGCGTCTTGAGCTCGGACTTGACAGCCTTGTTACGCATGCGAGCTGCCTCATTGGTGCGGATACGCTTCTTCTGAGACTTGATGTTTGCCACTTCTGGAGTTCCTTTCGAGTTCCTTGCAAAAAATGTATGACACCTCTGAGACACGGTGAGGTCATGCAAGCGCCTACTATAGCACGCTCCCCCTCAAAGGGATAGAACGAATTTGTCAAATAGGCAGGTATCATCACGATTTTCTCAAGATGTTCGTAATCCAGAGCAAAAGCGCGGTCTGAGAATCGGCCGAACCCTTGAGCGCGAGCTCCACATCGACGGCACCCTCGAGCGCAGCAACGAGCTCGGTCATCGAAAAACGACGTGCCCAGGTAAGGTGATTCTTGACCTGCCAGGCCTGAAGCTTGAGCGTCGCGGCGAGCTCACGCCCCTGCCCACGCCCATCGAGCGCCTTGGCGACGATCAGCTCACGGATACGACCGCATAGCAGCGTGTAGGTCCACACGTAGCTCTTGGAGGGCAGAAGCTTAAAGAGCTCGAGCGAACGCCGCATATCGCGAGCCGAGACGGCGTTGAGGAAGTCCCAGGGCTGAACCTCAGCCGTACGCACGATCCAACGCTCCACGTCGGCAAGCTCAATCTGGGGCGCCTCGACCATCTGGGCGAGCTTTGCCAGGTCGTTATCGAGCATGCGCGTGTTTTCGCCAGAGCGCGAGACGAGCTCCTCGGCAGCAGCCGTCGAGATGGACTTACCGTGCTGCGTCGCCATCTGCTGGACGCGGCGCGGCAGTTCCCAGCGCTTGGTACCCGAGCAATCGACGATAGCCTTCTTGTCGATCTTGGCGATTGCCTTATACAGGCGCGTATTCTTGGCAAGTGAGTCGGCGATAATGAGACAGACCGTCGTGGGGCTGGGACTTGCGAGGTACTCGACAAGCGGTTCCGAGACCGCCTTGGCGAGCTTGGAGCAGCCGTCGAGGATCACCAGGCGAAACTCGCTACCCATGGGAAAGGTATTGACT
>CALGKS010000128.1 GCA_937930475.1 uncultured Collinsella sp.
TTTATCAGGCTAATTAGCTTGTTTAGGCCTGCTTGTTCGATAGGAAATGAGCATTGACGGCTTCGATACTCCTTTGCTTTTCAGCTTGGAGTTTGGATGCTCATTGAACTTCCTTGGGATACTTTTATAAACTATCGGGATTCTGGGAAGGAGCTCTCACCGGTCTTCGGTAGTGGGACCAGCTTAATTCGCGACACAGTGTGTCGCGAATGGGAGAAGTCATCGGGTACCCTTCAATGGGTAGTCGTATAAGAACGTCCAAGTGCCGGATTTTGTCATTTAGTGTCGTCCTCGGCGACTATTTTGGAGGGTCGTGGTCAAAAAAGGGCAAATATGAGTACTGTTGCCATTATGGTCGCATTTATTTTGTTATAAATAGTAGCTCCTGATGAGATTTGTTCCCATTAGGAGCTTCTTTTATTGAACATATGAGGAGTAATAGCGTCGCCTGCGGACGCAAGGGGCGTTGAATAGTTTCTGAAATGATCAAAATCGCTGCTACTAAACAGATAGCAGTACTCATATTTGCCCTTTTTTGACCACGACCCTCTCGGAAGCCCTTTCCAGAGGCGTCAAACAGCCATAATCCAAAGGTCGCCTCAAACAATTAGCCGGCTAAGAGCGTCCATGACTACCCAAAAGTTGTACACCAGCATCCAAAGATGTCGAAAATGGTTGACTTTGGATGCTGGTGTACATGTTTGGGTCGTATGGGTTGGGGCGTCCCGGCCGCGACGCGCGTGCTAGAGCAGATTCTCCTGCACCCATGCGATGATGTCGCTCGACTCGTAGAGCGGTTTGCCGTCGATGAGCAGGCAGGGAACTTGGCGCTTTCCGCCGACGGCGACGAGCGTCCGCTCGGCTTCGGCGTCGGTCGAGATGCTGCGCTCGGGGATGGTCACGCCGTTATCTGCCAGGAAGCGCTTGACCTTAATGCAATACGGGCATCCGGTCATAACGTACAGCACGAGTTCGTGATGAGTAGCCATAGGTCTCCAATCGGTTGGTGTTTTGATTGAGATACCCAAAGCCGCCAAAGTCTAAGCGTGAGCCAACGACGACTCGATAGCCTGGACCAGAAACGCCGTGGCACCGGTACCGCAAGGCTTGTCGTAGTAGTCTACAAAGCGCTGGTCGGCGAGGTAGCCGTGGGCGAGTCCCAGATATGCCTCGTCTTGGGGCTCGCTGCCCCAGTTGAGAGCTATCCAGCGGCGATGCATCGCGACGAGCTTGCGAGCCTCGCTGCCTTCCAGTTCGCCATCGCCCATGGCAATCGAGAGCTGGCCCAAAATGGCACGTTCAAGCTCCTTCATGTCGTTCCACGTCTGAGGGTCCATGTCCAGCAGCGCTTCGTTTGCCGCATCGACGGCTTCGTCGCCATAGAGCGCTCGGGCCTCGGCGCCGTAGCGCTCCTCGTTTTCCTGCACGGTGCGCCAGCGCTCCAGTTGCGGCAGGACGGCGCCCATGAGCGAGACGGCCTCGTCGAGTGACATGCCGGTGTTTTGCGCCAGGCGCGGGGCGCAATCCTCAATCATTGCTTCCATGGTTGTCTCGTAGGTGTACTTGCCGTGGTCGTAGCACCATTTACAGTAATGGTCGGTCGTGGCGCCAGAGGCATCGGTACCGCAGTCGTCGGGCGTGAGTATCATGCCGCAGCTCTCACAGTAGTGCTCGGGCATTTCGAGCAGGTGAGACAGCGGCTCTCCGGTCACGGCGGCAATGAGCTTCATCATGTCGATACCCGGCGTGACCTCGCCGCGCTCCCAGCGGCTGACGGCTTGGCGCGTTACGTAGAGCTTGGCGGCAAGCTGCTCTTGGGTGAGATTGTTAGCGCGACGGACGGCAATGAGTTTTTCTGCAAAGGCCATGACGGCTCCTCTCTGCTGGTTGATGGCTTAAGCATACGCGGCGGCTAGCACCCTTCCAAGCAACCGTTGGTTGCACGGTGGTCGGCTGCGGATCATGCGAGGGGCGGGGCCGAAAACCGCGGTGGGGAATTGCGCGCAGCACCACACGCCCCCTTGCCGTACAATGACCGGCATGGAACCAATTGCACACATACATACTGACCTGCCGCAGAAGTTTGGCATTCCGCGCAACAGCTTTTTGGCGCCTCATCTACAGGGCCGTATTGTTTTTGAGCCGGAGTTTGCCTCTAATGCTGCGGTTGCAGGGCTCGAATCCTTCTCGCACTTATGGCTGCTTTGGCGTTTTGAAAACGGAACGCCCGGCGGCACGGCGGAAGACATCGCCGCCGATGCCAAAACGCAGGACAAAGCCGGCACCAATGCCAAGTGGTCAAAGACCGTGCGCCCGCCGCGTCTGGGCGGTGCCGAGCGCGTGGGCGTGTTTGCCACGCGTAGTCCGTTTCGCCCCAATCCCATCGGCCTTACCTGTGTAAAGCTCGATCGCGTTGAGCTCACCGACAACGGTCCCATCATCCATGTGCTGGGTGCCGACCTGCGCGATGGCACGCCCATCTACGACATCAAACCCTACATTCCGTTTGCGGATTGCCACCCTGACGCGACGGGCGGCTGGATCGAGGACAACCCGTGGCAAGAGCTCAACGTCGAGTTCCCACAGGTGTTGCAAGGCGAGGTTCCGCCTACAAAACTGCCAGGCCTGATTGAGGTCCTTCGCCAGGATCCGCGCCGCGCTGGTAGCAAGCACGAGCCCGATCGTGTCTACCACTTGGCCTACGCCGGGCTCGACGTGTCGTTTACGGTCGACGGGACGCAGCTTACCGTGACGGATGTCACCGAAGCTCAGGGCTGACCGCCCGCCGTCCGCGCCGTCAAATTCAACCCCAAAAACCGCGCCAAAGCCGCCCATCCTGGTGGACAATAACGCCTACCGAACCAATCCGCCTTGCACGGGAGCCCAGCATGAAATACGACTTCACTTCGATCATCGACCGCCACAACATGGATGCCATCGCCGTCGACTCCTGGGGCGAGATCCCCGGTATGGCTCCGAACGCACCCGACGAGGGCTTCGACCGCATCCCGATGTGGGTGGCGGATATGAACTTTGCCACCGTCCCCACGGTCCAGGAGCACATCATTCAGCGCGCCCAGCACCCTATGTTTGGCTACTTTGATCCGCGTGCCGAGTACTTCGGCCGCATCATCGAATGGCAGAGCCGTCGCAATGGCGTCGAGGGCTTGCTTCCTGAGCATATCGGTTACGAAAACGGCGTGCTGGGCGGTGTGGTATCGACCCTGCGCGCGTATGTCCAGCCGGGCGATGCGGTGCTGGTCCACAGCCCCACCTACATCGGCTTTACCAAGTCCATCGAGGCTGCGGGCTATCGCATTGTCCACAGCGCGCTTAAGCTCGACGACCAGGGCGTGTGGCGCATGGACTTTGAGGACATGGAGCGCCAGCTCGTCCAAAACCACATCCATGCCGCAGTGTTCTGCTCGCCGCACAACCCTTGCGGCCGCGTATGGGAGCGCGGCGAGATCGAGCGAGCCATGGATATCTATCGCCAGCACGATTGCGTGGTGATCTCGGACGAGATCTGGTCCGACATCATCCTGCCTGGTCACAAGCATATTCCGACGCAGTCGGTGAGCGAGGATGCCCGCATGCGCACGGTCGCCCTCTACGCACCGAGCAAGACGTTTAACCTGGCGGGCTTGGTTGGCAGCTATCACATCATCTATAACGAGACGCTGCGCGACCGTGTGTGCGCCGTGTCCAACAAGACCCACTACAACGAGATGAATGTCCTTTCGATGCATGCGCTTATCGGCGCCTACCAGCCTCAGGGCTACGAGTGGGTCGACGAGCTCAACCAGGTCATCCAGGGCAACATCGACTTCTTCTGCGATTATGTGGACGAGCATTTTAAGGGCGTGTCCTATTCGCGACCGCAGGGCACGTACATGGTGTTCCTGGACTGTACGGAGTGGTGCGGCGAGCATGGTTGCGATATTCAGTGGCTGCTCGACGAGGGGGCACGCGTGGGCGTAGGGTATCAGGACGGCCGCCCGTTCCACGGACCCTGCCACATTCGCGTGAATCTGGCACTGCCGCTTTCGCGCGTAAAGGACGCGTGCGACCGCCTGGATCGTTACGTTTTTAATGCATAGCAAGCCGTAACGAACGGACGACATGCGCGGGGTCTTCTGGCTTGATTGTTATGCGGGGGTCTGATCCCAGGCCCCTACTTTTCGTGAATCTGCTTGCCGCAAAGGTGCTCAATCGTAATTTCGTACAGCTGAACGCCCTTGATGTCCTTGGCGATTTCTTCCTCGACCTCTTCGGCGGTGGGGTAGTACTTGAGCGCGAGCTCACGGACCTTGTCCTCGACAAACGCGGGGGCATCATTGGCCAGGCGGCAACGGCCAAAGACAACGGTGCTCTGCACGTAGGGTGCCCAGTCGTCGTCCTTGTACCAGTCGTTGCCGTAGACGGTAAAGCACACCTTATCGCTGCGCTTGAGCGCGTCGACCTTGTGGCCCGCCTTGGCGCCGTGGAAATAGATCTTGTCATGCTCGGCGTCGAAGAAGTAGTTGACGGGAATGGCGTAGGGATAGCCGTCGTCGCCGTTGACGGCAAGCACGCCGCGCTTGCAGGTGGCGAGCAGCTCGCGCGCCGCCTCATCGGTAATGGCTCGTTTCTTTCTGCGCAGGGGCCTAAACATCGCAGGATTCCTTTCCAATCGGGCATGGTTCTTGGGGAGAGACTATAGCGAACTGGGGCCGTGCTGTTTGATGCGGGCGAGGACGTTTTTGAGCTTGTTAAAGTCGAGCGGCTTGGGCAGATGAGCGTTCATGCCGGCATCGTGAGCCGCCTGGGCGTCCTCGGCAAAAGCGTTGGCGGTCAGCGCGATGATGGGGATGTCGGCGGCGTCGGGCTTGCCGCTCAGGCGAATCGCGTGTGTTGCCTCGTAGCCGTCCATACCGGGCATCATGATGTCCATGAGGATGGCATCGAAGCTGCCGGCGGGACGTGAGAGATAGAGGTCGACAACTTCGTTGCCATTGGCGGCTCGGGTCACCACAACGTCCTCGGATTCCAGCAGCGCCTGGGCAATTTCGGCATTCAGGTCGTTGTCTTCGGCGAGCAGGACGTTCATGCCGGCAATCGAGCAGCTGGGCATTGCCTCGGCTGGCTTTATGTGGGCCCGAGGGTTCTTGTCGATATCGAGCGGAATCTGGACAGTGAACGTGCTGCCCACGCCGAGTTCGCTTGAAATCTCGATGGAGCCGCCCATCATGTCGATGAGCGATTTGACAATGGGCATGCCCATGCCGGTTCCCTGGAACTTGCTGCGGGCGTCGTCGCCCTCTTGGGCGAACGGCTCGTAGATATGCTTCAAAAACTCGGGCGTCATGCCAATGCCAGTGTCTTCGATGGTGAGGCAAAAGAGTGCGTGTGCGTCGTTGAGCGGTTTGACGGTAGACGAGAAGGTGACCGTGCCACCGTGCTTGTTGTATTTGATACTGTTGTCAAGCAGGTTGATGATAATCCGGCGGATATGGGTGGGGCTGCCGATCATGCTCTGGTCGACGGCATAGGGCTCGCTGGTGTTGAGCAGCGTAATGCCACGGTCCGATGCGCGGAGTTTGCACAGCACCAAGGCATCGTCGCAGAGCTCTTTGAGGTTGAACGACTCGTGCTCGAGGGTCATCTTGTGCTCTTCGATCCTGCCCATCTCGAGGATGTCGTTGGTCAGAGAGAGCAGATGGTTGGCGGCAACACGCGCTTTGGCGCGGCTTTCTCGGGCGACCTTTATATCGCCCTCTTTCAATTCCTCAATCTCAATAAGGCCCAAGATGCCGTTGAGCGGTGTGCGGATATCGTGACTCATGCGCGAGAGAAATTCGGTTTTGGTGCGGTTCGCAATACGCATTTCATCGAAGGCGGCCTGCAGACGGGCGTTCTCTTGCTCGTCGCGGGCGTGCATCTGCGAGGTATCCTGCAGCAGGATAATCGCCGTGACCATCGGCATTTCGGCATTGATTTCCGGATCGAACATGGTGGTCTGCGTCATCAGCACGGTTTTCTGTACCCAGCGGATAGCGCCGTCATCCTCCTGCACGCAGTATTCCACCGTGATGTGTTTTTCACCGGCGGCAAAGCGCTTGAGCAGACGGGCACTGGTATCTGCCGTGCGGTAGCTGCCGAGTGTTGCCGGTG
>CALGKS010000129.1 GCA_937930475.1 uncultured Collinsella sp.
CACGGAGAGAGGAATGGGAATGTATCAGGGAGTCAACGCATCCGAGGGCATCGGTATCGGCACCGTCATGGTCGCCGTCGATCCCGACTTGACGTTTGAGCCGCACGAGGTTGCTGATTCGGCAGCAGAGAAGGAGCGTTATCAGGCTGCTCTTTCGGTCTTCTGCGAGAAGACCCAGGCTCAGGCCGACCATATGAAGGAGACGGTGGGCGAGGCCGAGGCCGAGATCATGAGCGGACACATCGTCCTGGCTCAGGATCCGGGCATGACCGACGCCATCAACGCCGCCATTGACGGCGGCACCTGCGCCGAGCAGGCGCTCATGGACACCTCGACCATGTTCGAGAACATGTTCCTGTCCATGGACGACGAGATGTTCCGTCTGCGCGCGGCCGACATCGCCGACATCCGCACCGGTATTCTGGCCGAGCTGCTGGGCAAGGAGGTCGTCGACCTCTCCGTCCTGCCCGAGAACACCGTCGTTGTCGTGCACGACCTTACGCCGTCCATGACCGCCACGATCGATAAGGCTCACGTTGCCGGCATTGTCACCGAGACCGGTGGCCGCACGTCGCACTCCGCGATCATCGCGCGCGCCCTCGAGATTCCGGCCGTCCTTTCGGTCTCTAACAGCTGCACCGCGCTTCGCAACGGCATGACCGTTGTCGTCGACGGTGGCAAGGGCGTCGTCGATGCCGATCCCGACGAGGAGACGCTCGCCGCCTACACCGCCAAGGCCGAGGCTTTCGCTGCCGAGAAGGCGGCTCTCGAGGCCTTCCGCGGCAAGCCGTCCGTGACTGCCGACGGCATCAAGAAGATCATCGCCTGCAACATCGGTAACCCCGATGACGTGCCCAACGCGCTCGATCACGATGCCGAGGCCATCGGTCTGTTCCGCTCCGAGTTCCTGTTCATGGACTCCGCTGAGCTTCCTTCCGAGGAGGAGCAGTTCAACGCCTACCGCAAGGTCGCCAGCGCGCTCAAGGGTGCTCCGGTCATCATCCGCACGCTCGATGTGGGCGGCGACAAGGAGATCCCGTACCTGCACATGGTCAAGGAAGACAACCCCTTCATGGGCTTCCGCGCCGTGCGTTACTGCCTGGCCAATCCCGACCAGTACAAGGTCCAGCTCCGCGCTCTGCTGCGCGCCAGCGCCTTTGGTGACGTCAAGATCATGATCCCGCTCGTCACCTGCGTCGAGGAGGTCGTGGCCGTCAAGGAGCTCGTCGAGCAGTGCAAGGCCGAGCTGACCGAAGAGGGTCGCAAGTTCAACGAGAACATCGAGGTCGGCATCATGGTCGAGACGCCCGCCGCTTCGCTGCTCGCTGACCGTCTTGCCGAGGTCGCCGACTTCTTCTCCATCGGCACCAACGACCTGATCGGCTACACCATGTGCGCCGACCGTGGCAACGACACCATCTCCAACCTGTACCAGGTGTACTATCCCGCCGTGCTCCGCTCGCTCAAGAACATCATCGAGAGCGGCGTGAAGGCCGGCATCATGGTCGGTATGTGCGGCGAGGCCGCTGCCGATCCGCTGCTTGAGCCGCTGCTGATCAGCTGGGGCCTGGAGGAGTTCTCGATGAGCGCTCCGTCCATCCTGCGCGCCCGCAAGACCATCAGCCAGTGGACCAAGGCCGAGTGCGACGAGCTTGCCGAGAAGGCGCTCGCCTGCAACACCGCCGCCGAGGTCAAGGCGCTGCTCGAGTCCGCAGCTCGTTAATTTGGTATCAGAGGTAACCGCGTGGTTGGAATGGGCCGGCCACGCGGCCCTCACATATACAGGGGGTACTGTAAATGTTCTACACGCTAACCGCTAATCCGGCTGTCGACATGACGGTCTCGAGCTCTCCGCTCGAGCCCGACGAGAACGTCCGCACCGGCTCGGCCAGCTACACGGCTAACGGCAAGGGCCTCGACGTGTCCTTTGCCTTTAAGAAGATGGGCGTCGACACCGTCGCGCTCGGCTTCTTCGCCGGCTTCACGGGCAAGTTCATCGTCGAGGAGGTCATGAACCTGGGTTGCCTGTGCCGCCCGGTCTGGACCGACGGCATCACGCGTATCAACACCTACGTCAACGATGGCCAGCACGAGTACGGCATCCTGAACCCCGGCGCACCGATTACGCCGCAGCACCAGGAGGAGCTCTACAACATCCTGGACACCGCGGGCGATCTTGAGTGCCTGATCGTCTCCGGTTCCGTGCCTCCCAAAGCTACGCCCGACTTCTTGGCTCAGGTCATGGAGCACGCTCAGGCTCGTGGTGCTGACGTCGTCCTGGACCTGTCCTCCGACAAGCTCAAGGAGCTCGCTCACAAGAAGCCGCTGCTCATCAAGCCGAACCATCACGAGATGAAGGCTATCTTTGGCGTGCCGGTCGATACCGACGACGAGGTCCGCGTTGCCATGAAGCTCGCCCACGACGCCGGCGTCCAGAACGTGCTGCTCACCCGTGGTAGCCGCGGCGACGCTTACTTCTCCAACGGCGAGGACATCTGGTATGCCAAGCGTGAGTTCAACATCAAGCTGGTCTCTTCCGTCTGCGCCGGCGATTGCACCCTCGCTGCGTTCCTGCACAAGTGGTACAGGGATCGCGACAACGTCGAGGAGGCCATGAAGCTCGCTATGGCCACCGGCGCCAACGTTGCCGAGTCCGTGGGCATCGGTGACTTCGGTCACGTCGATGAGTACAGCAAGCGCGTTGCTGTCCGTAAGCTCGATCGCAAGTAAGCGAAAAGCGATACATTCGCGCGCATGCGGCGCTCTGACTTCGGTCGGGGCGCCGTTTTTTTCGTGGGAAAAGAGAGATGAAACCGACCTTCACCGCTTCCACACCGTTCACCGAGTTGTTGTAGCCTTTTGCCGAAGCGTGGAATATACTTTCATTAACACGTTGCTTCGTGAAAGGAACATTCATGATTTACACGCTCACTGCAAATCCCGCTATTGACTACAACATCGCCTGCGACGGCCTGTCCGCCAATACCGTTACGCGCACCCGTAACGCGGTCTACACCCCCAACGGCAAGGGTCTCAACGTCTCGTTTACGCTCGACCACTACGGCGTCGATACCACGATCCTGGGCTTTTTCGCCGGCTTCTCGGGCGAGTTTATCGTTAAGGGCGCCGAGGCCCTTGGCGTGCCCGTCAAGCCCGTGTGGACTGACGGCATCACGCGTGTCAACGTGTTCCTCAACGCCGGTCCCGACACCGAGTACAACATGGTCAATGCCGGCGCCGCCATTAACGAGGCCAACGAGCAGGAGATGTTTGAGCTTATTGATTCGCTCGACGACATGGCCTGCCTGGTCATTAGCGGCTCGCTGCCCCCCAACACCTCCGAGGGTTTCCTGGCCGAGGTCCTGCGTCGCGTGAAGGCAAAAGGCGCTGAGTTCGTGCTCGACATCTCGAGCCATCAGCTGGCCGACCTCATTGCTATGGAGCCGTTGCTCATTAAGCCTAACGACGACGAGCTGCTCGACATCTTTGGCATTAAGGTGAGCGGTGGCGATGACGAGTCCGTCAAGGGTGCGATGGCCGAACTGCACGCCAAGGGCGCCAAGAACGTGCTGCTGACCCTCGGCGGCGCCGGTGCCTATTTCTCTAACGGCGAGCACATTTGGTTTGCGAACCGCACCTTTGATGTCAAGCTGCTGTCGACCGTCTGCGCCGGCGATTCCTCGCTCGCTGCCTTCCTGTCCGTGTGGCACGACGCCCCCGAGCGCGTCGAGGACGCCCTGCGCCTTTCGATGGCCACTGGTGCCAACGTGGTTGAGTGCCCGGGCTTGGGCGATTTTGCCAAGGTGGACGAATACAAGAAGCACATCGAAGTTCGTCAGGTCTGCTAGCCGTATCGAAAAATCGTTGCCGAACACCCGCTTTGGATCTCCGAGGCGGGTGTTTTTGTGCGCTGAACGTATATGGCGTCTGCCGACTCGTTTTATCGAATCGACGACGCGATTGCGTGTGCGCTCTTTCTCGTTTCTTGTTAGACTTCTTGAGAACCATCGATTTACGCTCGCAAGTGCAGGAGGCCATAGGCATGTGCAATGTTTCGCTCAACGGTACGCAGCCGACCGATGCCTCCATCCGTGTCCTGCGTGCGCTCGAGGCAGCCGGTCTTGAGGCTTGGTACGTAGGCGGTTGGGTACGCGATGCCCTGATGGGGCGCCCCAGCCACGATGTTGACATGTGTTGTAGCGGCCTGTGGCAGGAGTCCAAAGCAGCGCTCGAGGCAGCGGATATCGCCGTGGTTGAGTCGGGCGTTAAATTTGGTGGCATCACGGCCATTTGCGATGGCGAGCGCATTGAGGTCACCACCTACCGCCTGGACGGCTTTTACACCGATGGTCGCCATCCCCAGAGTGTGGAGCGTGCGGCGTCGCTTGAGGACGATCTGGCGCGTCGCGACTTTACCGTCAATGCCATGGCGTGGCATCCCGAGCGCGGCCTTGTCGACCGCTATGACGGCCAGGGCGACCTGGATCGTAAACTCATCCGCGCCGTTGGAGATCCCAAGCGTCGTTTTAACGAGGACGCGCTTCGCATGCTGCGCGCGGTGCGTTTTGCCTGCCGTCTGGACTTTATGATTGAACCCGCGACCAAACAGGCACTTGCCGAGTGCGCGCCGCTTCTCGATGCCGTGGCACGCGAGCGCGTGGGCATTGAGCTCGAAGGCATTCTTTCGACCGGCCATGGGGGAGACGCGATGCTGCGCTACCCCGAGCTTATTTGCGCCGCCGTGCCCGAGCTCGCGCCTGCTCGCGGGTTTGATCAGCGCAGTGTCTATCACGCGTTTAACGTCTACGAGCATATCGCCCGCGTGCTGACGGTGGCAGGGGAGCTGGCGCTGTGCGATGGTGTTGCGCCCTCTTCGAGCCTTATGTGGGCGGCCTTTTTGCACGACGTCTCCAAGCCCGAGTGCTTTACGGTCGACCATGCGGGCAGCGGACACTTCTACGGTCATCCTGAGCTCGGCGCCAAGAAGGCGCGTGCCATCATGGATCGCCTGGCGCTCTCGCACGATTTGGTGCGCGATGTGTGCCTGCTGATCAAATACCATGACAAGCCGCTGCGTCCCGAGCGATCCTGCCTGCTCAATATGATGCGCGCGCTTTCGGGCGAGGGCGTCGATACGCCGCGTCTGATGGACGAGCTCATGGACCTTAAGCGTGCCGACACACTCGGTAAGGCACCTTCGTGTTTCTATTACGTCGAGACGATCGAGGAGATGCGCGCGCTAACTCACGAGTTGCTGGCGGCGGGGGAGCCCTATACGCTCAAGATGCTTGCCATCAATGGTGGCGACTTGATTCGCGCCGGCGTCAAGCCAGGGCCGGAACTGGGACAGCTGCTCAACGCCGCCCTCGATGCCGTGATCGAAGATAACATCCCCAACGAGCGCGAAGCACTCCTGGCTCACCTGCACCTGGGGTAGTCAGGTGGTTCCATTCCATATGAGCTGACCGGTTGACCTGCGCTTTCCATAACCTCACGACAAAATCTGAGCAATTTGGAATTTCTTCTTGCGCTCGCGTTTTTTGTCCCGTAATATATTTCTTCGCAGCACGGCAGTGCAGATGTCATGTGGCCCGTTCGTCTAGCGGTTTAGGACGCCGCCCTCTCAAGGCGGAGATCACCAGTTCGAATCTGGTACGGGCTACCACTTCTTTTCTGCTGAGGCTTATGGCCCGTTCGTCTAGCGGTTTAGGACGCCGCCCTCTCAAGGCGGAGATCACCAGTTCGAATCTGGTACGGGCTACCACAGCTGAGTTTCCCGAACTCTCCATTGGAGGGTTCGGGTTTTTTGTTTTCGCTGCTAGGACGGCACAAAATGAACTGCACCAGCAGGCTCCCGTCCTCGTTGACCGTCACTCGGTCGACGAAAGCTGCGACCATACCGCGGGGGCCGTCCGATTGGCGCATTTTGTAAAGCGCGAAAAGGATCATGTCCCGGTCGATAAGCGGCGCGCCACGCTTAATCTCGTCGAGCTCGGCCTTGAGTGCAGTCAGCTCGTCTTGCAACCCGTTGATTTTGACCGCCATTCGGTTCGTAGAGCCGAGTTTGCACGCTAGGTCGATAGCGTTATCAATCTCACGTTCAACGTCCGTTATTCGGCGTCTCAGGGCTTCACGCGCGGCAATCTCCTGTTCTGCGTCTTTGTCCTGACGCGCGAGTACCATGTCGACTATACGCTCGTCCAGATCTGGATTCTCGTTTAGCAGGCGCGCGCATGCGCCGATCACCTTGTCCTCGACCTCGTCACGGCGCATCGACGTTTTCGTTTTGCGGCAGCGGTAGTAGTGGTAGCGCGAGCCGTTCTCGCCGTAGCCGCAATCGCTCTCGAATTGATTCCCGTC
>CALGKS010000130.1 GCA_937930475.1 uncultured Collinsella sp.
AGCGCCAGTACTTTAGCTTCGACAGCAAGTTTGAGCGCCTGGCCTATCGCCGCGTGGAGAAGGATCCGCGCGAGCTGGTGCAGGTCGAGGTTCCCTTTGACCGCCTGTACTCCGACATGGCGTTTGCCTACATTCGCCAGCAGGATTATGTGAGCGCTCGCAATGCTCTGATGCAGGCCGTGCGTTGGGACCCCATGAACTGCAACTATCGCTTGGACTTGGCCGAGCTGTTCCGCGCGCTCGAGGACAAGCAGGAGTGGGCGTCGCTCTCGTATTCGGTGTTGGAGCGTGCGAGCGATGGCAAGTGCGCCGCCCGCGCCTACGCCAACCTGGGCCAGTATTTCCTGGAGCCCGAGACCGAGAACGTCTCGGCTGCCGCGGGCTGTGCCCGCTTGGCGCTGCGCCTGGCGCCCAACGATGCACATACGACGCGTCTGCTCAACAAGATTCATACCACCTATCCGGATGCCGCCGGTGAGAGCGACGACCATGTGATGGGCGAGTTGGCCCTGCAGGGCGTGCCGACCTCGCCTTCGGCCGAGATTGCCATCTGCCTGATTATGTGCGCGACCGATGCTGCAAGCGATGGCGACAAGCAGGAGGCGACGCGCCTGACGGTACGCGCCCGCGACCTGGTGGGCGAGGAGGCCTGCGCGGCGATTATCAAGCTGGTGCGCGAGAGCGATGCCGAGCTCAATGCTGAGCGCAAGGCAAAGCGCGAGGCCGCGAACAAGAACGCTGACGGCACCGAGGAGGCCGGCGATGCCCAGTAAGCGCGAGCGCAAGCTCATCTCTAAGAATCGCTCGGCACATCACGAGTACTTTATCGATGAAACCTTTGAGTGCGGCATTGAGCTGAGTGGCACCGAGGTCAAGTCGATTCGCGAGCGCGCCTGCCAGATCACCGACACCTTTGCGCTCATCCGTGGCGGTGAGTGCTGGCTCGTGGGCCTGCATATTCACCCTTACAGCCATGGTGGCGTATGGAATCGCGATCCTGACCGCCGGCGTCGTCTGCTGCTCCACCGCAAGGAGATTGATTTTCTCGACGGCAAACTGCGCAACCGTGGCTATGCCCTGGTGCCGCTGGAGCTCTACTTTAATACCGACGGCCGTGTAAAGCTGCTGCTTGGTCTGGGTCGCGGCAAGAAGCTCTACGACAAGCGCGAGGATATGGCCAAGCGCGATGTCCAGCGCGAGATCGACCGCGCGCTCAAGGAGCGCAACCGGTAGGCGCTCTATATAAGTTGCGGTGGAATACGGACTGTTTTGCCTGTTTGAGGGGCTATTCAGTCCCTATTTCACCGCAACTGCGGGCGTCTCATCTTGCTTACTGTTCTGACACATATGTCTCAAAGGCGGCGTCCGGTATGGGCGCCGCCTTTTTTGTGGGTACATACATCCATAAGGTACCAACCCGGGTTAGGGGAGTGATCGTTATGGACAAAACTGCGTTCTTTACCATGCCGAGTGGTCTGTACGTGGTGAGCGCTGCGGCAGACGGGCTGCGCGCCGGCTGCGTCATCAATACGGCGGTGCAGGTGACGTCCATGCCGTCGCGCATTTCGGTTGCCGTGAACAAGGACAACGTCACCTCGGGCGTCATCGCATCGGCCAAAGCGTTCGCGCTGACCGTGATCGATCAGACTGCCGACATGCTCTACATCGGTAACTTTGGGTTCCGCACCAGCAGCGACTATGACAAGTTTGCCAAGTACGAGACTCGCGAGACTGCCCTTGGCATGCCCTATGTGCCCGAGCATGCGGCGGCCCTGTTTAGCTGCCGCTTGATCGACACTGTGGATGTGGGCACGCATCTACTGTTTATCGGCGAGGTCGAGGATGCCGAGCGCCTGAGCGACGAGACGCCGCTCACCTACGATTACTACCACAAGGTTCTGAAGGGCAAGACGCCTCCGAAGGCGTCTTCGTATCAAGGCTAGAAATGTTTTAAAAACACTTGCATTATATTATTGAGAACATATACTAATAAGCGAAGTACATCACCAGTCGCGTTCGAGAGGAGAACATCATGGCTGAGGAGAAGAAGACGTATAAGTTCGTGTGCGTCGTTTGCGGTTACGAGGTTGAGGTCGACACGCCCGAGCTGCCCGAGGACTACGTGTGCCCGGTCTGCGGCGTCGGTCCCGATCAGTTTGAGCTCGTCGAGGAGTAGCTCGCAGGCACACGACTTGCAGCAATACATAGCTCTGTCCAAGGGCCCCGGTCGGTCATCCCGGCCGGGGCCCTTTTCTTCCGCCCCCCAAGGGATCACGGCTGCTGTTAGCCGATCCTGTCTGTCATGAGTCCGGCCGACTGTTTGTCTCAATCTGTAATATCTAGCAGTGAAAACGGGGCCTACGTGTTACAGATTTAGACAAACGGAGCTGTTCCTCGGAATGATCTCGATCTGTAACATCTGGACATCAAAAGCGGGTCTAGATGTTACAGATCGAGACGTTTGCCTGGATAGGTGCCCCATCCCATTACATCCCGGTCAACAGCACGACATCAAGAATCGTCACGATGGCACCGATCCCTACAAGCAGCGCGTTGAGCGGGCGCGAGTTGGCGTATTTGCCCATGACGCGGGGCGAACTGGTGAGTCGTATGAGCACAAAGACCGTAATCGGCAGCTGAAGCGACAACAGTGCCTGACTCCAAATGAGACCCTCAAAAGGATTCGGGACGATCAAACACGCCGCCACTGCACCGACGAAACAGACTGCCACCCCGATCGAAGAATGTCGGTCGTGGATGTCGTATTCCTCGTCGAACATGCCCGCGGTGATGGTGCCCGCTGCCATGCCCGCTGTCACGCTGCTCGATAGTCCCGCGAACAGCAGCGCTACCGCAAAGATGGTCGAGCTCGCCGGGCCCAAGATGGGGGAGAGCGTGGCCGCCGCGACGGCGAGGTCGTCTACGACAATGCCGTGCGCAAAGAAGGTCGTTGCGGCCAGGATGACCATGGCCGAGTTGATTGCCCAGCCCACGCCCATCGAAAAGAGCGTGTCGAAGAGTTCGTAGCGCAGGCGTTCTTCGATAACTTGCTCGCCTTGGCCTTCGAAGTGCATGGATTGGATGACCTCGGAGTGCAGGAAGAGGTTGTGGGGCAT
>CALGKS010000131.1 GCA_937930475.1 uncultured Collinsella sp.
TCCGACCTCACCCCGGTCGCCGAGCAGCTCGAGATGATGCAGAAGGTCCTGCCCGACGTAAAGAAGGTCGGCCTGCTCTACTGCACCGCCGAGTCCAACTCCGACGTCCAAATCAAGGCCGCCAAGAAGGAGCTCGACAAGCTGGGCCTCGAGTACACTGACTTCACCGTCTCGAGCTCCAACGAGATCCAGTCCGTCGTCGAGTCCGCTGTGGGCAAGGTTGACGCGCTCTACTCCCCCACCGACAACACCATCGCCGCGGGTGCCTCGCAGGTCGGCCAGATCTGCAAGGAGAACAAGCTCCCCTTCGTGACTGGCGAGGAGGGCATGTGCAAGGCCGGCGGTCTGTTCACCCTCTCCATCAACTACGAGGACCTGGGCTACGCTGCAGGCGAGATGGCCGTCAAGATCTTGAAGGGCGAGGCCAAGCCCGAGGATATGCCGATCAAGCATCTCTCGAGCAAGGACCTGGTCGTCGTCAAAAACGAAGAGATGGCCGAGGCTCTGGGTATCGACCTTTCCGCCCTGGACGCGTAGCGCCATGCGCGGTAACGCGTCTAGGGCCCGCACGCGCGCCACTGCTGCGTTATTCAATATCTGAGTCATTGGGGCGAACGCTAAAGACCGGCGTTCGCCCTGCTTGTTTCAGGTAAAACAAAACATCTGTCCACCGCTCTTTTATGCATTGGTACCGCTATTATGGAAAATCACGTGTCCACCCTATCCTAGGAGGTATGAAGCATGCTCATTGCATTGCAGGGCGCCGTTTCGCAGGGCGTCCTCTGGGGCATCATGGTGCTTGGCGTGTTTATCACGTTCCGCCTGCTCGACATCCCCGATATGACCTGCGACGGCAGCTTTGCCCTCGGCGGCTGTGTCTGCGCCGTGCTCATCGTCAACAATAACGTCGACCCGCTGCTCGCCGTGCTGGCCGGCATGTGCGCCGGCGCCATCGCGGGCGCTGTCACGGGCATCTTGACCACCGTCTTTGAGATTCCCGCAATCCTCGCCGGAATCCTTACGCAGATCAGTCTGTGGTCCATCAACCTGCGCATCATGGGCAAGTCCAACACGCCCATCCTTGCCAAGGGCACTATCTTCTCATCCGTCAGCAACATGACGGGCCTGCCGCAGTCCACTGTTGCCATTATCCTAGGCATTGTGCTGGCCGTGGCCATCGTCGCCATCCTGTACTGGTTCTTTGGCACCGAGATCGGCTCGGCGCTGCGTGCCACCGGCAACAACGAGTACATGATCCGCGCCCTGGGCGTTAACACCAACACCACCAAAATGATCGCCCTCGTGCTCTCCAACGCCCTCATTGGCCTTTCGGGTGCGCTCATCTGCCAGAGCCAGAAGTATGCCGACATCGGCATGGGCACCGGCGCCATCGTTATCGGTCTTGCCGCCATCGTCATCGGCGAGGTGCTCGGTCGCCTGCTGCCCGGCGGCCTCACGCAGTTTAGCGTCCGTCTTGCCTCCGCCGTCTTTGGCTCCGTGGTGTACTTCCTTATCCGCGCCATCGTGCTGCAGCTGGGCATGGACGCCAACGACATGAAGCTACTCTCCGCCGTGATCGTCGCCGTGGCCCTGTGCGTGCCCGTGGTTTGGGAGCGCTATAAGCTCCGCAGCTCCTACACGAAGGGAGATGAGGCAGATGCTTAAGCTCTCGCACGTCAAGAAGACCTTTAACAAGGGCACCGTCACCGAGAAGCGCGCGCTCACCGGCGTCGACCTCACCCTCAACGATGGCGACTTTGTAACCGTGATTGGCGGCAATGGCGCCGGCAAGTCCACGCTGCTCAATATGATCGCCGGCGTGTATCCGCTCGATTCGGGTGTTATTGAGCTCGACGGCACCGACATCTCGCGTCTGAGCGAGTCGCAGCGCGCCAAGTACCTGGGCCGTGTGTTCCAGG
>CALGKS010000132.1 GCA_937930475.1 uncultured Collinsella sp.
TGACGACGAGGACCGAATTAACCTGCTTCAGATACTCGATGCGATTCTCCCCAAACACAATATCGAGCTTATCGCTTGGTGCCTTATGGGCAACCACATTCATCTGCTAATTAACGATCCGGACGACCACAAGAGCGAGGCGATGCACGCGAT
Source organism: uncultured Collinsella sp. (assembly GCA_937930475.1). Lineage (GTDB taxonomy): Bacteria > Actinomycetota > Coriobacteriia > Coriobacteriales > Coriobacteriaceae > Collinsella. The sequence goes on from CALGKS010000132.1 coordinate 154, forward strand.
AGCCGTGTCGTTTGCAGGCAGGTACAATGCGCGGACGGGGCATATCGGCCATGTGTTCCAGGAGCGGTTTTGGGATTCGCCCGTCAAGTCGGATGAATATCTACTCGAAGCAATTCGATACATCCATTTGAATCCTCAGAAGGCGGAGCTTGCGCGCTACGACGCTTATCCATGGAGCAGCCATCGCGAATACATCATGCCGGCACAATCGCGGCGTCATGTCACCGGCGAAGTGGTAAAGCAGTTGTTTCCAACACTCCGGACGTATCTCAGGTTCATGGAAAGCGCGCCCGTGCTCCCCTACCGTCCCAGCGCGACAGCCAAAGTCGCAGAGGAAGATTTGAATACATTTGGCACGGCAATCGTCCAACGCGTCGCGGGATGTGCGCCCACGGAGCTCAAATCCGTCTCTAAGGCGCTTCGCAACGAGACGATATTGGCTCTTCGAAAAGAGGGGTTGACGATTAAGCAGGTTCAGCTGCTGACCGGACTGGGGACGTGGATCATCAAAAACGCCGCATAGCCGTCGATCAGTAATGGCAGCCATCACCCCACAGCATCTGAAGACGGAAACGCCTCCGTCGAACAGCGTCCAACGGAGGCGTTTCCGCAGATAAAACCTGCCAAAATAAACCTGTCCCTTTTTGGCAGGTTAGGCCTGGAAGGTGTCACGGTCGGGGGCGAAAGACTGCATGGCCGCGATGGTGCGGTCGAAGAGCTCGGGAAGCTCCCAGCCCAGTATCTCGGCACCCTGCGAAATCACGTCGCGCGAGCAGCCGGCGGCAAAGCGCTTGTCCTTGAACTTCTTCTTAAGCGACTTGGTCGTAAAGTCCATAACGCTCTTGCTCGGGCGCATGATGACGGCAGCGCCGATCAGGCCGGTAAGCTCGTCGCAGGCAAACAGAATCTTTTCCATCTGCAGCTCGGGCTTGGGCAGCGCGGAGTTGAAATCGGACGTATGCGTCTGGATGGCGCGGATAAGCTCGGGGGACGCACCCTCGCCCTCGAGGATCTCGGCAGCATAGATGGTGTGGTTCATGGGGTCGTCCTCATGCTCCTCCCAATCCAGGTCGTGCAGCAGACCGACGATGCCCCAAAACTCCTCGTTCTCGGGGTCGAACTCGCGCGCAAAGTAGCGCATAGTTCCCTCGACCGTCTCGCCATGGGTGATGTGGAACGGGTCCTTGTTGTGCTCGTTGAGCAGTTCAAACGCGCGGTCGCGGGTGATTCCGGCGGTAAGCGTCTGGGACATGGTCGATACCTCCAACAAAGTAGGTGCTAAGTCACGGTGTCACTATCGTATATCGCCGCGGCTCAAGCCGAAAGGCTGAAAAGGTATGCGGAGAAAAAAGCCGGGCGAACGTGTCACCCGGCAAAACCGCAGATAAAACCTGCCAAAATAAACCTGTCCCTTTTTGGCAGGTTTAGGGACGGACCTGGCCGGTGCCGCGGAGCTTGTATTTGTAGGTGGTGAGGGCCTCGGCGGCAAAGGGCCCACGGGCGTGGAGCTTTTGAGTCGAGATGCCAATCTCGGCGCCCAGGCCAAACTCGCCACCGTCGGTGAAGCGCGTGCTGGCATTGGCGTACACGGCCGAAGCATCGACCGCATCGAGGAAGCGCTCGCAAGCGTCCTCGTCCTCGGCAACGATGGCCTCGGAGTGCATCGTGCCGTAGCGGTTGATGTGCGCAATGGCCTCATCCTCGTCGGCCACGACCTTCACACTCATCTCGAGCGCCAGGTACTCGCGGCCCCAGTCCTCCTCGGTTGCGGCAACGTAGTCGTCACCCTCGACAAGCCCGGCGTCAGCGCACGCGGCGCACGTGGCCTCGTCTCCGTGCATCAACACGCCGTGGTCATGCAGCACGGCCACGACCGCAGGCAGGAACGAATCTGCCACGGCACGGTCGACCAGCAGCGACTCGGCGGCGTTACACACGCCCACGCGCTGGGTTTTGGCGTTGACGATAATGTTGAGTGCCTTGTCAAAATCGGCGGATTCCTGCACGTAGATATGGCAGTTGCCTGTGCCCGTCTCGATCACCGGCACCAGCGACTCGCGCACGCAGCGCTGGATCAGGCCCGCGCCACCGCGCGGAATGAGCACGTCGACAATGCCACGGAGCTTCATGAGCTCGCCGGAGGCCTCGCGGTCGGTGGACTCGATCATCGAGACGGCCTCGCGCGGGAAGCCCTTGGCCTCCAGCGCATCGGCCAGAAGCTCGGCAATCATGGCGCACGAGTGATAGGCCAGCGAGCCGCCGCGCAGAATGCAGGCGTTGCCGGTGCGGATGCAGATGCCCGCGGCGTCGGCCGTCACGTTGGGGCGCGCCTCGTAGACCATGGCGACCAGGCCCAGCGGCACGCTCACGCGGGTGAGGTCCACACCGCTTGCGAGCACGCGGTGGTCGAGCACGCGGCCGACAGGATCGGGCAGCTCGGCGAGTTTCTCCAGGCCGGCGGCCATGCCCTCGACGCGCCCGGGCGTCAGCAGCAGGCGGTCGAGCAGGCCGGCAGAGGTGCCCGCATCGCGCGCGGCGGACATATCGAGCTCGTTGGCGGCGACGATGGAGTCGACGCCGTCGCGCAGTGCTGTGGCCATGGCGCGTACGGCCTCCTGGCGCTGCTCATCGCTCGCCGTGGCAAGCGAGGCCGACGCTGCCTTGGCGGCAACGGCAAGATCGTGGACATACGTGACTATATCGACCGACATGGGCGGCCCTTTCTCCTAGAAGTTTGCCAACCATGGTAGCCGATTTGCGCATGCCCTCGCGCGCGGCGGTAGAATTGGTCAACCCGAAACACCGCAACGAACGGAAGTACCGCATGCCCCTCATCACTTCGTACCACGTCCCCGGCCTCTATGTCGAGGACCACAGCATCGACGTCCCCTTGGATTGGCGCGGCCTGGAGCCGATGCTATTGGCCGTCGGCAGCACCATGCGCCGCGGCGCCATGCCGGCGCCCATCGCCGGCGCGCCCGAGAGCATCAAGCTCTTCTACCGCGTGATTTGCGCGCCCGACCGCATCAACGACGACCTGCCGCTGCTCCTGTTTTTGCAGGGCGGCCCCGGCGGCGAGAGCCCGCGTCCGCTGTCGCCCACGAGCGATGGTTGGATCGAGGAAGCCGTCAAGCATTTCCGCGTGGTCCTGCCCGACCAGCGCGGCACGGGGCGCAGCAGCTGCGTGGACGGGCGCACGATCGCGGCCCTGGGCGAGCGCGCGACGGCCGCCGGCGTCGACGCGGCACGCTCGCAGGCGGACTTCCTCAAGCGCCACCTCGCCAGCTCCATCGTGCGTGATTTTGAGTACCTGCGCCTGGTGGGCTTTGGCGGCAAGCCGTGGGTCACACTCGGCCAGAGCTACGGCGGCTTTTTGACGCTGAGCTACCTGTCGCTCTTCCCCGAGGGCGTGGCGGCGAGCTTTACCTGCGGCGGCATCCCCCACGTCCCGGCGAGCGCCAGCGAGGTCTACGCGCACACCTTCCCGCGCATGGCCGCCAAGACGCAGCAGTATTACGACCGCTACCCCGCCGACGTCGAGCGCGTGGCGGCTCTTGCCGATGCGCTCGAGGAGCAGAAGCCCGTGCTACCCGACGGCTCGCCGATGACGGTCGAGCGTCTGCAGCTCATGGGCAGCGACTTTGGCATGAAGCCGAGCTTTGAGCGCATGCACTGGATTATCGATCACGCTTTTGTTGACGGCGACGGCACGCTGAGCTGCGGCGCCTCGGTGTCCGACGGCTTTTTGATGCGCGCCTTCGAGCGCACCAACACGCGCACGAACCCGCTGTACTGGACACTGCAGGAGTTCATCTACGCCGACGGCGATACCATGCCCATTCGCTGGGCCGCGGCCGAGGAGAAGGCCCATCGCGCCGAGTTCGATACCCTCGCGCGCCCGCTCATGTTTACCGGCGAGGCCATGTTCCCGTGGATGTTTGAGCAGATGCCCGAGCTTAAGCCTTTTAAGCCGGCGATGGACCTGCTGATGGAGGACACCAGCTGGGACAAGATCTACGACCCGCAGCGCCTGGCCTGCAACGAGGTGCCGCTCCAAGCCGCAGTGTACTTCGATGACATGTATGTGGACTCGGGCATGCAGCTCGACACGCTCAGCCGCGTGGGCAACTCGCACGCCTGGGTGACCAACGAGTTCGAGCACGACGGCCTGCACGGCAGCAAGGTGTTCAAGCACCTCTTCGACGAAGCCCTCAACCGCGGAGACCTGCGCCGAATTTTCTAGCGTAGGAGTGTCCCCCGCTGCCGGCACATAAGGAACGTCCCAAAGTGCCGAACAAGTACCGGCAACGATAATGCCGCAGGTAGAGAACGGAAAGCGAAAACGCCCCTAAGCGAGCAAGGTGACGTGAAAGAGGAGGGCATTGACCTT
>CALGKS010000133.1 GCA_937930475.1 uncultured Collinsella sp.
GTCGCAGCGGTCGAGCGTGACTTCGGAGAACGTCTGGATCGGCGCCGGAATGGTCTGGCGCGCGACCTGGCCCTCCCCCTCGAGCGACTTGATAAATTTGAAGTGCTCGACGAACGGATGATTCTCGCCGCTAATGGGACCGGTTACCACGGCGGTGTCGGCGGTAGTCTCCTCATCGTGGAACATGTAGCCCGTGCGCGAGGCGCGGCGCTCAATGCCGTTGAGGCCCCACATAAAATCGAGGTGCCAGTAGCTGCGGCGGAACTCGCCATCGGTAACCACCTGCAGGCCGGCAGCCTTCTGCTTGGCCACTAAGTCGCGGATGGCCTCGTCCTCGACGGCCTTAAGGCCGGAAGCGTCGAGTTTACCCGCGACATAGGCGGCACGGGCGTCCTTTACAGCCTGCGGACGAAGAAAACTGCCGACGATATCGGCACGAAACGGCGCGTTCGGTTGAATCGAAGTGCTCATAGATATCTCCCTTTGCATTGGTTGCTTTACTGGGACAGAGTATGAGCGCTCATATGGACATCGTAAAATATATGTTTATAACAGTTTGATATAGATGCTTCCTATATCAGTTTGGACTGCCATAAAGAGATTTGACCCGCGCAGAACGCAGCAGTCTAGATGTGCTGACGAATCGCTTCGATATAGGCCTGCCCGTAGCGCGTAAGTGTCGTGTTCTTGCGCGTGATGATGCCAATCTCCATGTACTCGTCTACATCGAGCGGAATCGAGATAATACCGGGGCCGTTAAGTTCATGGCTGATCACGCCCGAACACACCGTGTAACCGTTAAGGCCCATAGCTAGGTTGAACAGCGTCGCACGGTCGCGCACGCGGATATTCTTGCGGCGCTCAAAGGTCGAGGTCAGCTCCTCGGAATAGTAAAACGAGTTGTAGCTGCCCTGCTCATAGGACAGGAACGGGTAGTCTTCCAAGTCCTCGAGCGTCACACTCGAGCGACCCGCCAGCGGATGGTCGGAGCACACAAAGACATGCGGCGTAGCGCAGAAGAGTCCTTCGAATACGAGCTCGTTGGCCGCCAGCATGCGCTCGATGACCTCGCGATTGTGCTCCGACAGATACAGGATGCCGAGCTCGCTTTTCATATGCGCGACGTCCTCGATAATCTCGTGGGTCCGTTCCTCGCGCAGGGTAAAGTCGTAGCGCGCGGCA
>CALGKS010000134.1 GCA_937930475.1 uncultured Collinsella sp.
TCTGCCCATGCCGCACCAAATACAGATCGGCCACACGCCCTCCCCTCGCACCACCGTAAAGGTGACAGGCACCTTTGCGGTGGTTTTACCGCCGGATCGCGCCACAACGACGCGCAACTACAGCAGCACGTCGGCAAGCGGACGCTTGGGCACGTGATGCACCTGCGCCTCATCGCGCCAGTAATTGATAGAGCCATCCGGGTTGGAGTCGATCGCATCGATCAACTGAGTCTCGGTTGGCACGCCAAAAGCCATGATCAGCTTGAGCTCGTATTTGTCGTTATCGAGCCCCATGGCGTCGATTGCACGGGGCGTAAAGGCCTTGAACATGCAGGCCGCCACCTCGGGCGTGGCGCTGCGGGCGGCGAGCATCATCGTCTGGGCGGCAATGCCCGTGTCGACCTCGGTGATGGGCGCGGCGGGCTTACCCGAAACAGCGCGCTCGGCAAGAATCGCGATGTAGCCGGTCGGGCGCTCGCCCTCATCGGGACCCGGCCAATCCTTGAGCGCACCGGCCCATGCAAGCTCATCAAATACGCGCGCGCAGTCCTCGGTGCCGCTCACCACATGAAAGCGCAGGCGCTGAGCATTGGCGCCACAGGGAGCCAGATGCGCAAGCTCCGCCAGCTCGAGCAAAAACTCGCGCGGCACGCGCATGGACTCGTCAAATCGACGGCACGTGCGGGCGCGGCGGACCAGCCCGTCAAACGTGTCCAGGCCAAGCTTTTCGCAACCCTGCTTTGCCATCGACTCAGCGCTTACCGGCGCCGCGGGAACTGTTTCGTTCATAGGGACCCCTCAATAAAAGCCAATTGTCCTTTAGAAAATCTAACCTAAAACATAGGCAATAACGAACAGAGCCGCAATGTTCTACATCTGTTGAATATCCCACATCCAAACGGGAACAAAGATAACAATTCGGGAAGGTGAGGCTCCCATTCGCCCTTCCCGCCCCACGCGACGGTGCCCTTGGGCGATACTGGTTGCAAGAGCTACGGCTTACGCCGCACGGAAAGGAGACATCATGGGCATCTTTAAGAACGATGACAAGCAATCGAGCGCGTTTGGATTTGACGAGAAAAGCATGGCAGGCAAGGCCGTCAAGGCCGTGCGCTGGATTTACGCCATCACGGGCATCTTGGCGCTCGTCGCCGGCATCGCACTGCTGTTTGCGCCCGCCAAGTCCCTCGTCTTCCTAACGACCGTCTTGGGCTTCTACTTTGTGATCACGGCCGCGATCAGGCTGTTTACCGCTGTTTTCGAGCCGCTGCTGCCCACCGGCTGGCGCGTTACGAGCATTATCTCCAACCTGCTCATCATTCTGGGCGGCGTCATAATCCTGCGCAATCAGGCCTTCTCGACCGCAACGCTCACCACGCTCGTGGTGGTCGTCGCCGGCTTTGGCTGGATCGTCGAGGGCGTCATGTCGATTCTGGAATCCGAGCTTTCCGCCAACCGCGCCCTCGCCATCCTGAGCGGCGCACTCTCCATCATCGCGGGCATGTTCGTGTTTATCTATCCCCTGTGGTCGGCCAAGATGCTCGTCATCTTTAGCGGTGCCGCGCTGCTGGTGTTTGGCGTGACGCTCATTGTTCGCGCCATTCAGTTTGGCAAACTGGTGCACTAGATGCCAAAGACGCTTTTTATTGATGCCGACGCCTGCCCGGTCACGCGCGAGTCGATTGACTGCGCACGGAGGGCAGGCGTCGCCGTCGTTATCGCCGGCAACAGCACGCAGAACCTGGAACGCCACATTCGCCGCGACGATCCGCGCGA
>CALGKS010000135.1 GCA_937930475.1 uncultured Collinsella sp.
CATGACCAAGCCCGAGGGCCCCATCGGCCAGGCTGTCGGCGCCGAGAACTGCGTCAAGATGGCTTCCGATCACGGTAACGGCGGCTGCGAGATGGGTTACTACCTCGCCGACTGCTTCGGCCTGCGCCTGCTCAACCGCCGCGGCTGCTTCCCGCAGTTCGACAAGTTTATCGAGCAGACCAAGGATGTCTGGACCCACCTGGTCGACATCCGCAAGAGCTTCGAGCCGCGTGCCGAGGAGCTCGCCCGCAAGTACGCCCTGGCCCCCTACACCATGTTCATCGGCTCCGGTGCGCTCTGGGGCGAGACGATTCTCTTCTCGATGTGCATCCTCGAGGAGATGCAGTGGAAGCGCACCCGCTACATCACTTCTGCCGACTTCTTCCACGGTACCCTTGAGCTCGTGGAGCCGGGCGTGCCCGTGTTCCTGTTCATGGGCGAGGACGAGAACCGCAAGCTCGATGAGCGCGTCCGCGCCTTCCTCAACCGCGGCGTGACCGGCGACACCGACATCAACATCATCGACACCGCCGAGTTCGCCATCCCCGGCCTTGACGACGAGTTCCGCGTCATTGTGTCTCCGTGGATCCTGTCCTCGCTGGTCACCGATCGACTCGCCGCTTACTACGAGACGGTCACCAAGCACAACCTCAACTACCGTCGCTACTATCACCAGTTCGACTACTAATAGTTGACCACTCATGTAAGAAGCACCCTGCCCGGGCGCATGCGTCCGGGCGTTTTTATGCCGAAATTCGCTAGGAAGGGGAATCGAATGAGGCAGTTTATCGTGGCATCCCATGCTCATTTCGCGTCTGGAATCGTCGAGAGCATCGGCCTGCTTTCCGGCGAGCGCGAAAACGTCCATGCGCTCTCTATGTATGTCGACGGGAACGAGGACCTGGCCAAGGAAGCCACAGCGATTCTGGACGGCTTTGCCGCGGACGATGAGGTCGTCGTTTGCACCGATCTCTTTGGCGGCAGCGTCAACAACGAGTTCACCAAGGTTGTCCAGACGCGTCCCAACACGCATCTGGTGACCAATATGAATCTGCCGCTTCTGATCCAGCTGCTGTTCGTGTCCGATTCCACCCCGATCGACGAGGCCATTCGTCAGATCGTCGAGGCGGACGACACCAAGGTCAAGTACGTCAACGACCTGCTGGGCCAGGCCGAGCTCGATGAGTTTTAATCGTTAGGAGCACATCATGATTCAGATGATTCGCGTAGACTATCGACTGCTTCACGGCCAGGTTGCCGTGAGCTGGACCTCGGCTTTGGGTGCCGACTGCATCCTGCTGGTGAGCGACACGGTCCTCAACGACAAGCTGCGCCTGCAGGCCCTGTCCCTTGCAAAGCCCGAAGGGTGCAAGGTCGTCGTCAAAAACACCGAGGATGCCGTCAAGGCGCTCCAGAGCGGCGTGACTGACAAGTACAAGCTCTTCGTGGTTTGCGAGACGATTCAGCAGGCCGGCGCCGTCGCAAAGGCGATGGGCGTTAAGAAGATCAACCTGGGTAACGTCGCCTTTAGCGAGGACGCCCGCCAAGTCTCGACGAGCGTGTTCCTTACGCCCGAGAACGAGGCATACGTGAAGGAGCTGCTCGGCGAGGGCTATGAGTTGTTCATTCAGATGATTCCGGCGGATGCGAAGACTGACGCCGCAAAGGTCATCGGTTAGGGGCTGTCATGGTTATCAAGACAATCCTGATTTTCCTTATTGCCCTTTTGGGCTATTCCGAGTGGCTGACGGGCACGAGCTACCTCCAGCGCCCGATCGTGCTCGGACCTCTGGTCGGCCTTGTTATGGGCGATGTGGTGACCGGCACAATTATGGGCGCCACGATGGAGCTTGCCATGGTCGGTGCCATCTCGGTCGGCGCCTACAACCCGCCCGATACGATTTCCGGAACCATCCTGGGTGTATCCCTTGCCATGCAGGCCGGCGCGGACGCTTCGGCGGCGCTGACCCTGGGTATCCCTATCGCCACGATCGTTCTGGCGCTCGATACGGCTCTGGGCCAGCCGGTCATGCTGCTGCTGGTGCACCGTATCGACAAGAACGTCGAGGATGGAGACACCAAGGCCATCACGCGTAACATGCTCATCGCCGGTTACGCGCAGAGCTGGTGCGGTCTGCTGATCATTCCCACTGCCTTCTTCTTTGGCGCCGATGCCGTGGCCAGTTTGCTCAACATCATTCCCGATTTCGTTCAGACCGGTATGGATGTCGCCGCCGCCTTCTTGCCTGCACTCGGCTTTGCGATGCTGGCTCAGATGATTATGAACAAGACCGTGGCGCCGTTCTTCTTTGCAGGCTTCTTCCTCGTTGCCTACTTTGGCATTAGCACGACGGGCGTGGCGATCTTCGCCGCGATTATCGTCGTCGCAATGACGGTTTTGGGCGAGAAGAAAAAGACGGAGCAGCCCGCAGTGGCGACCGAGGATCCTGCGATTGGGAGTGGGTTCGATGAGTTTTAAGTTTGAGTCTTCCTACGACGGGCTGATTACCCGCGAAGATCTTAAGAAGCTGTTCTGGCGCTCGATTCCCTATGAGCACTCCTGGAACTACGAGCGCATGGGCCATATCGGCTTTATGTGGGCCCTCATGCCGATCCTGCGCAAGCTCTACCCGCAAGATGCGGACTTTAAGGCCGCGCTCAAGCGCCACATGGAGCTCTATAACGTCACGCCGTATATCTCGACGCTCCCCATGTCCATTGCCGCCGCAATGGAGGAAGTCAACGCTACCGAGGACAACTTCGACACGAGCGCGATCTCTAACGTCAAGCTCGCTTTGATGGGCCCGCTTTCCGGCGTGGGCGACGCCTTCTACTGGGGCACGCTGCGCATTTTGGCTACGGGTGTCGGCACCTCGCTGGCGCTGCAGGGTTCCATTCTCGGTCCGATTTTGTTCCTGCTGGTGTTCAACGTTCCCCACTACATCATTCGCTACGTGCTGACGTTTGTGGGATACCGCTTTGGCTCGGACATGATCAGCAAGGTCCAGGAGTCGGGCATCATGGACACGATCGTCAAGATGGCCTCCATCATGGGCGCCATGGTGATCGGCGCCATGACCATGGAGATGGTCACGGTGGACATTCCGCTCATGGTTGGCGCGGGCGATGGTGCTCAGACGCTGGCAGAGCTGCTCAACGGGATCTTCCCGGGCTTTGTCACGATGGGGCTGTTTGGAATTGTCTATCTCATGCTCAAGAAGAAGATGAATCCGCTGCTCATCATGCTTGTGATTTTGCTCGCGAGCATCGCCGGCGCGTTCTTTGGAGTGCTTGGTGTTCAGTAGGGCATCCGTCATAATCAAAACAATGTAAGAGGGGGCGTCGCGCACACTGTGCTGCGGCGCCCTTTTGCCGAAAGGTGGACAAGATGGAGTATCCACAGCTTGCCGTTATGAATATCAGCCATCG
>CALGKS010000136.1 GCA_937930475.1 uncultured Collinsella sp.
GTGATAAACACCATGTCGGCGCCAGCAAGCGCCTCGGCAATGTCGTCGCGGGACTCATCGGCAGCCTTGCGGCCAACCTCGGGGTTGGCGCCGGCGCCCAGGCCGCGGGTAAGGTCGGTGCCGATGTGCACCTTGATATCGGCATCAGAGATCGCGAGCGCCTGAGCATCGGTGTTGATGGCAACAAACTCGACGCCGCGGATGCCCTCTTCGATCATTCGATTGACCGCGTTGGTACCGCCGCCGCCGACGCCGACCACCTTAATGACGGCAAGGTAGTTGTTGATCTCTGTCTCGTGCATGTCGGTCCTCCGAACAAAGGTTATAGCCATAGCATGGGTCGACCCCTGCGCACATTAACCTTCAGGTTGAAAGTAAATGCAAAGGTAAACCGTATTATGTTTGCACATTATGAGCGTTTCAGTCAAATAATTGACCGTGAAAACCAAACAAACCAGATAAACGGCGTGGTATGGCCCCTCAACAAAGTCGTTTAGGATGCTAGGCGGTCGGTGCGTTCCTAAACGTGTAGTTGCCTGGAGAGCGCACATTGATATAGGTTACGCCCTCTACCTGCGAAAGCAGCTTGGTCACGATGCGTTCTTTCTTGGCGATATCGTCCGAATCGCCCAGCGACACCTCGACGCCGTTGTCGAGATTTGCCGAGATAGCCTCAACGGAAGGCGTGGAAATATCCTTCACCTGGCCCAAGAACTCGCTCGAAAAGCCGCGTGCGTAATCCAGGCCGGCCTTGACGGCCTTGGAGCTCACCGCCCGACCCGAAACCGGTGCGACATCGGCCGAGACATCAGTCAACAGCACGGCGCCGTAGTGCTTGGCAAGCGCCAGGGCCGCATCGATGCCGGTCAGGGTGTTGGCACCCTCCCCCGATGTAATGACGTTCCCCTGGTCGTCCACCTCGACAGACGTCGACAGCGGAGCGATCCAGGTGTCATCGTCTCCGATAGCCCAGGCAAGGTCGTCGGAGCTGATATACGCAATGGCGATAACTTTACGCTCCGTCGGCGTGATGATAAGCGTATGGGGAAACTGGCGCTGGACATCCACACCCGAGACCCACGGGTTTTGCTTGAGGCCCTCGGTAATCTGATCGGGATCCACGTTAAAGAGCGACGTGTTCTCGGGAAGACTGATGAGCTGCATGGCGTCGTGCTTGGTCACATGCTCGCTGCCATGAATCTGAATATCGGTGGCGGCGAACAAGCCGGAGTTGATGACGACGATGGCAACAATGGCAAGTACGGCCAAGGCTGCCAGGATGCCGCCCGCGATTTTGCCCTTACCTTTAATGGCAGAAGCGACGTCGGTCGTCTTGCTTGCCATGGCACCAAGCGATGACAGAGGATTGATGCCCTTTTTTGCCGAAGACGCCTTGGCTGCGGGCACCGATGTCAGTGAACGCGGCTTAGCGCCAGCCAACGTACGGCCGGCATGCGGCGCACG
>CALGKS010000137.1 GCA_937930475.1 uncultured Collinsella sp.
GCGCTTTTCGCCTGTGGCTTGCCATTCATTTGGGTCATCATGCGGCGGAAATCGTCGGCGGACAACGTGTTTTTGATTGCAATGCCCGATTCCTCGCCGGGTGTCGCCTCGTGTGCCACGGGCATATGCGTGGCGGTCGGGATGGGTGAGGGGGCTGGCTCTACCGCCGGTGCGACCGAAGCGGCCGGCTGCGGTGCCATGGTTTCACGGGAAACATCGTCGCGTCGAGGTCCGGGCGCCGGCGTTGCCGCTGCGGTGGCGGTCGCTGCCGGGCGAGTGTCCGGGGCCGTATTTGCCGAGGCGCCTTGCGGTGCCACGATATTGAGCGCAATCGGTGCAAAGGCTATTTCTTCTAGGTACGCCTCGATGGTCGGCTGATGCTTTTTGAGCTGGGCGATGGCAAAGCGTGAAGGGGCCTCAATCGTCAGAGTGTCCTCGGTTAAACTCACAGCGCGCGATTGTCCCAGCATATTGATGAGGCGTGCATCTTGGTCGTCGCGCTGACAAAAGGCGATGGCATCTCCCAGGATGATGCTTGCTTCCTCGTCCACTGTTTCTCCCGTTCCTTAACTTTGGGCTCGCACGCGAGCGCTGCCTATTTCGGTCAGATGATATTTCTGGCCATGTTTGATTACCAAGCCGGCCTGTGCCAAGTCGTTGAGCGTTCGCGACCACGTGGGCGCCGAGTTTCCAAACGCTCGTGCCAGGTCGGTTGCGCCACACTCCTGGTTTTGAGCCAGATAGCCCAGTGCCGCTTCGCCGCGCTCGCTCACGAATACGTTTTGCTGCGGCTGTGCATATTGATTCGCCGCATTAGGATACATCATTTGAGCTGCTGGTTGTTGAGAACTCTGCATGGGCAGCGGCTGCTGTTGAAAACTTTGCGGCCACTGTTGGTGAGGCTGCGGAGGCATCTGCTGGGCCCATGGGTTGTACTGCGCCTGGGGCATTTGTTGGTACGGCTGCTGGTATCCCAGCGGGTATTGCTGGGGGTATGCCTGCGCATATCCCGTTTGCGGCGCGTATTGAGCCGGATACCCTTGCAGGTTCGGTTGATAGGACATCTGCTGTGCAGCCGATGCACCCGCCATCTGCTGCAAGGTTCCCACATCCTGGCCCATCGCTGGCATTGCATCGGGTATGTTCTGGGGAATCGCGCCCGAGGGTGCCTGGGGCTCTTGCGTGGGGGCCATGCCAGGCTGCTGCATGGGGGCTATTTGCTGTTGCACCTGTTGCATCGCTGCGGGTTGCTGCGTGAAGGCGCCCGGCATGGGATATGCCTGCTGCTCTGTTTCGGGCCGCACGGCTGCCCCGCGCCCGCCGGCACGCTCGATTTCCTGCACGCGCTTGGGGTTCAGACTTACCGTCACGACGGTGCCATTGCCCATGTTGTCCTCGATGGAGACGGCGCCGCCGGCGTTTTCCAAGTACTCCTGTACCATGGGAAACCCGGCGCCGGTGCCGCGGATATACCGTTTCATCTTGCTGTTTGCGCTGGTTACGCCAAAGTCGAAGGCACGCTCTTTGTCGTCGATGCCCGGACCCTGATCGGCAAAGCGGATGGTGTCACCGCCGTCGAGAATCGAGATGATGGGCTCTGCAAAATGCGCGTGGATAAAGTTTTCGACAATCTCGCGGATAACCATCAACGAGATGCGTCCTCCCTGCTCCTTCATGCACTGGTAGACGGTGTTGGTTGTCTCTTCCAGGTAGGTACGGACGTCTTGCGGTTCGATGACGATGACACGCGGTGTCGACAGCATGTCGTCGTAGACCGCGATGCGCGCTGCATACATGGCCTTCGGTGCTTGTGCGGTGACCTGCTCGCTCTCGTTGCGTTTTTCGCGCACGCCGGTGATGTGCTCGTTGTCGGGTGCCGGATCACCGGAATCGACCATGGTGTAGAAGTCGTCAGACATGCCGCTCGCAATCTTTCAAAAGGTTTTGAACAAATAGTAGCTCACCGCGCAATGTTTCTCATCTTTCGACAAGTTTTCAAAACCTGTTGAAAACTTTGGAAAACGGACGAAAAGTTCTCAACATTTCCAACACGACCTGTTGAAAACTCGATGAAATTTCGTGAAAAGTTGCCTGCAGCCTCAAATGCCGGTTCTGCTTATGGGGGAACCGTGTACTCTTTGCAACCTTTTACCTTTGATTTCTTGACATTTGAACATTGATTTCCCTACAATCTTCAAGCTCACGTGTCTATATCTGCGTCCGCGTCCCCGCGGACACTCGAAATGCAGCAGGAGGAACTTAAGATGAAGCGTACGTATCAGCCTAATAAGCGTAAGCGTGCCAAGACCCATGGCTTCCGTGCCCGTATGGCCACTAAGGGTGGTCGTGCCGTGCTCGCCCGTCGTCGCGCCAAGGGCCGCAAGCGTCTCACTGTCTAGCAGCGATACACACATCTCGCATGAAGACTATTAAGTCTCGGCAAGATTTCGAGCATGTGTTCAGTCAGGGGCGTCGTTTCAATCACCCTCTGATTCGAATGACCATATGTGAATCGGTTGGCGAAGGCGACTCCGGAAGGGTCGCCTTCGTTGGTGCTAAACGACTCGGTTGTGCTGTCGTGCGCAACCGATCTAAGCGTGTGATGCGCGAGGCCGCCCGCAGCTGTGGATTTCCCGTTGCGGGTTATGACATCATCTTGTTCGCGACTCCCAAGACGAGGGTTTCCTCGCCGGAGGAGATGGACAAGGCGTTGCGTTCGCTTATGAAACGCGCCGGCGTTGCCGGGGAGGAGCGATGAGCAATCACGTTTTGCGACGTGTTGCCATCGCTCCTATTCGCATATATCAACAGGTTGTTTCGCCCTTATTACCTGACGCCTGCATTTATTACCCAACGTGCTCGCAATACGCCGTTCAGGCGATTGAGAAGTACGGTGTTTTGAGAGGCTGCTGGCTTGCCGTGAGGCGCATCGCTCGCTGCAATCCCCTGCACGTCGGCGGTTATGACCCTGTGCCTTAGCGGGCACTCGCTATCGGAGGAAAACTTACATGTGGGATTGGATCGTTAACATCCTTTTCGAGCTGCTCAAGCTCATCCAGACCTTTGCGGTCGACTGGGGCCTGTCCATCATCATCCTGGTGGTCATCATCCGTCTGCTGCTGACGCCGCTCATGCTCAAGTCGACCAAGTCGACGGCTCGCATGCAGGTGCTGCAGCCCAAGATGCTCGAGATCCAGGAGCGCTACGCCGACGACCCCCAGCGTCAGGCCGAGGAGATGCAGAAGTTCTACAGCGAGAACAAGTTCAATCCGCTGGCCGGCTGCCTGCCGCTTCTGATTCAGATGCCCATCCTTATCGCCCTGTTCACGCTTCTGCGCAACCTGCCGCAGTACTTTAACGAGGGCACGTTCTCGTTCTTTAACATCCTGCCCGATCTGACCACCACGCCGAGCGCCTCTTTTGCCGATGGCTTTATGGTTGCGCTGCCTGCGCTGATCTGCCTGATCCTGTTTGCTGTCTTGACCCTGATTCCGCAGCTGTATATGTCCCGCAATCAGACTGGTCAGCAGGCCCAGAGCATGCGCATGATGGCTGTCGTCATGACCGTCATGATGCTTTGGATGGGCTGGAGCCTGCCCGTCGGCGTTCTGCTGTACTACGATGTGTCTTCTGCCTGGCAGGTTATCCAGCAGATCTTCGTGACGCAGAAGGTTATCGACAAGGCCAAGGCCGATGAGGAGGAGCGCCTCAAGAACGCTCCGCTGCAGGTCGAGGTTACCCGTCGCGAGAAGAAGCCGCGTCCGCACAAGAAGAAGTAGTCGGGATATCAATCTTATTTAGGTACCTAACTTTTGGAGTACGTTATGTCTGAAGAGATCATCGAGGATATGCTTGAGGAGGTTGCCCCGCAGATTGTGGGCGATTATCCCGAGATTGCACAGCGCTACAAGGCCGGTGAAGAGCTGACCGATGAGGAGCTCGACACCATTGCCGATGTTGCGATTTCCATTCTGCGTTCCATCCTTTCGCACTTCGATGCCGCCAACTCTCCTATTGATGAGTACGAGGGCGACGAGGGCGAGCTGATTTTGGATGTTACCGCTCCTGATCTTGCTGTTCTCATTGGCCGTCATGGTCGTACCCTTGATGCTCTTCAGGTCATGTTCTCTTTGCTGGTGAGCCGCAAGCTCGGCTTTAGGTATCCGGTTGTGGTTGACGTTGAGGGCTACAAGAGCCGTCGTCAGGACAAGGTTGCCTCAATGGCTCAGTCGGCCGCCGAGCGTGCAATCCGTACCCATAAGAGTGTTTCGCTTCCGCCCATGAATGCTTATGAGCGTCGACTGGTTCATATTGCACTTCGTGGCAATGATGCTGTCGATACCCATTCTGAGGGTTCTGACCCTGATCGCCATGTGGTGATTGTTGCTCGATAATCTACTCGAGCTTATGCTAAGGGGGCGTGGTTTCCACGTCCCCTTTTTTTGTCAAAAGTTCTCGATACACTGATTTTTGTCAGAAAGGAGTTTCTGTTGTTTGTACTTACTGATCAGCAGACTGACGAGATGCTCAGCTGTCTAACTTCCTATTGCAAAGAGTATTCCTTGAGCGTAACTGATGCTGAGCTGAGGAAATGTATCCAGCATTTGGATTTGGTTCTGGAAACAAATAAGACAACCAATCTCACTCGTATTCTTAACGTTGAAGATGCTGCGGTACTTCATATCCTCGACTCACTTGTTTTGCTTCCTTATGTCAATAAGGCTCCTGATGGAGCTTTGCTCGATATGGGAACAGGCGCAGGCTTCCCTGGTATTCCATTAACGATAACCACGCATCGTAAAGCTACTTATATTGACTCTGTTGGCAAAAAGGTTGATGCTGTCAATTCTTTTGTTCATGCTCTCGGATTGAAATATGGTCATGCAGTCCATGATCGCCTTGAAGAATATGCTCGAAGCCATAAGAAGCAGTTCTCTGTCGTAACCGCCCGCGCGCTGGCCCCTCTACCGATTCTTGTTGAGTATGCGGCCCCGTATCTCAAAGATGGAGGGTTATTTGTCATCACGAAGGGCAATCCATCTGATGAGGAGCTTGCTTCCGGCATGTCGGCCGCTAAGATCTGTGGTTTCACTTTGCTTCTGAATGACTCAATCGATTTGCCAGAGGGCTTGGGCCACAGGGAGTTCATTGTTCTTAAGAAGAGTCATCCAGCATCCGTTTCATTGCCTCGTGCAAATGGCATGGCAAAGAAGAATCCGCTTGCCTAGATGTTTCACGTGAAACATAATGGATACTAACAACTTGCACTGTTTCACGTGAAACATGGCGGTTGATATCGAATCGGAATGTTTCACGTGAAACATCCTCCGTTTGACAGCTTTAATACACACCAGGAGGGACCGTGGGATTTCGCGACGTTAAGCGTTCGAAGAGCGCAAAAGACACGCGTATTATTGCAATCATCAATCAAAAAGGCGGCGTCGGTAAGTCAACGACGGCTGTAAACCTTGCAGCAGCTCTGGGTGAGCAGGGTCGCAAGACACTGATTGTCGATTTTGATCCGCAGGGAAACAGCACCAGTGGATTCGGAATTGAAAAAGAAGACCTTGATCAGTGCATCTATGATGCATTGTTGAATGACGTGCCGGCAGAATCGCTTGTTCTTGATACGAATTGCAAAAAGGTATTCGTTATTCCGGCAACCATTCAGCTTGCAGGCGCTGAAATTGAGCTCGTAAGCGCAATTGCTCGTGAAACCCGCCTCAAAGATTTGCTTGAGCCGATTCAGGACGAGTTCGATTTTATATTCATCGACTGTCCTCCTTCGCTTGGCCTGCTTACCATCAACGCTTTGACCGCAGCAGACAGCGTTTTGATTCCGATCCAGTGTGAGTATTACGCACTCGAAGGAGTTACGAAGCTGCTTGAGTCAATGAAGATGGTCAAATCACGTCTGAACAAGGGCTTAGACACCTATGGCGTGCTTATGACCATGTATGACTCGCGTACTTCTCTGTCGAATCAGGTTGTTGAGGAGGTTCAATCGTACTTTGGTGATAAGGCGTTTAAGACTCTGATCCCTCGTACGGTTAAAATTTCCGAAGCTCCGTCTTTTGGAGAACCGGTAATTACCTATGCGCCTCAAAATAAGGGTGCAAAAGCGTATATGAACCTTGCAAAAGAGGTGATCAAGCGTGCCTAGTGCAAAGAAACGTGGCGGATTGGGACGTGGACTCAATGCTCTTGTCTCAGAGGCCGAGTATGAGACTGGTGGTTCGGCTGCATCGGCTTCAAATGCCGCTTCTGAAACAAAACTGCCCGTTGAGGATATCGTTCCCAACCCTAATCAGCCGCGAATTCACTTTAACGAAACTGAACTTCGCGAGTTGAGCGAGTCAATCCAAGAACATGGCGTTTTGCAGCCGCTTTTGGTTCGCAAACATGGAAACGGCTATGAGATTATCGCGGGTGAGCGTCGTTACCAGGCGTCAAAGCTTGCTGGTCTTGAAGAACTGCCTGTCATCATTAAGGAAGTTAATGATGAGGAAATGCTTGCTCTTGCTCTTATCGAAAACCTTCAGCGTTCTGACTTGAATCCCGTCGAAGAGGCGAAGGGTTATCGTCAACTCATTGATGCCAGCGGCATGACGCAGGAGGCGTTATCAAAGGCTGTCAGTAAGTCTCGTTCTGCAATTACAAATTCACTTCGTTTGTTAGATCTTCCCGAAGTCGTTCAGCAGATGATTTTCGAGGGCAAACTTACTGCGGGCCATGCAAGAGCAATTCTTGCAGTTCCATATGAAGATGCCAGGATTCGTCTTGCTGAGAAAGTTGTAGCGGAAGGTCTTTCCGTTAGAGCGACAGAAAATCTTGCTCCGTTGTTTTCTGCCGGAGAGACGCCAAGGACTCCGAGGCCAGCAACACCTCAGTCATTCAAAAAAGCTGCTCGGGTACTTCGTCAAGTATTTAACACGAATGTACGTGTGAAGAGCTCGCGTGGCAAGAACAAAATTGAAATCGAGTTCAAGGACGAAGATGAACTCTCCCGTATCCTTGGCGAAATGGTTCAATTTGGGCAGGAGGATCAGGATGAAGAATAAGATTCTCGCGGCCATTGCGTTGGCAACCACCGTCGCGGCTGGTGCTTTTGCGGGGTATAAGCTTGCGACAGATGATGAACTCCGCGGTCGACTGCTCCGCGGAGCTCAGGATATCGTCGATACATCTAAAAAGAAAATGGATGTGATGACCGAAGATGTCGCTATGCGCACTGCTCAGGTGACTAAGAATCCCAAGATTAACCAAGACTGGGTTAATCACCAGTGGGAAAATGTTGGTTATTAGGTACCTAACAATTACTTGCCTGTTTTGAAGGGGTCCTTGTCTGATACATGAGACAAGGACCCCTAATTTTGGCTAAAAACGAAGCTTACGTAAATCAAATCCATTGGTATGAAAACAAATGAAACAGCCCCGGTTGCATCATCTGCAACCGGGGCTGTCGGATGTTTCACATGAAACGTTATGGGGCACAGACTCCCCTATGCGTTCTTCTGTACCTTGAAACGTTGCTTCAGCTGACCGCAGGCGGCATCAATATCATTGCCGCGAGAATTACGGATCGTGGTCTCGATGCCACGAGACTCAAGGCGGCGCTGAAGATCCTCAACCTTATGAATCGGAGACGGCTTGAGCGGGCTGCCCTCGATGTCGTTAAGCTGAATCAGGTTAACGTGGCACAGCGTTCCCTCGCAGAAGTCGCAGAGTGCCTGCATCTCGGGATTCGTATCGTTGACGCCTTCGATCATGGCATACTCATAGGTCGGGCGGCGGCCAGTCTTCTCGGTGTAGAGCTGAAGCGCCTCGTGCAGGCGGAGCAGCGTGTACTTCTTAACACCGGGCATAAGCTTATTGCGCGTCGACTGGATGGCGGAATGCAGCGACACGGCAAGCGTGAACTGCTCGGGGATGTCGGCAAATTTGCGAATTCCAGGAATAACGCCGCTGGTAGAGACGGTGAGGTGACGGGCGCCGATACCGATGCCATCGGGGTCGTTGAGGATTCGCAACGCCTTGAGAACCTCGTCGTAGTTGGCAAACGGCTCGCCCTGGCCCATGAACACAACGCTCGTGGCACGCTCGCCAAAGTCGTTGGATACATGAAGCACCTGGTCGACGATCTCCTGAGCTGTCAGCGAGCGCTTGAGGCCGTTAAGGCCGGTGGCGCAAAAGGCACAGCCCATGCCACAGCCTGCCTGGGTGGAAACGCAGACGGAAAGCTTGTTACGACGGGGCATACCGACAGTCTCGACGGAAATGCCGTCGTGGTACTCGAGCAGATACTTGCGAGAGCCATCTTTGGAAACCTGCTTGGTGAGCTCGGTCGGCGTGTCAAAGGCAAAAGCCTCTTTAAGCTGCTCGCGGAAAGCCTTGGGAAGGTTAGTCATATCATCAAACGAACAAACGTTCTTCTCAAAGACCCATTCGATGAGCTGCTTCGCGCGGAAAGCGGGCTGGCCGAGTTCTGCCACGAGCTCGCGAATATCGTTTTGGCTCAAGTCGCGAATGTCCTGAGATTTAGTCCTGGGATTCATGGAAGCCTTTCGATTTTGGGGAAACGTAGAGGGTATCGCTACAATATGGTATCAGCTGCAGAAATTATAGAGGAGGAGTCTGCCCATGCCGGGTAAAAGCCTAGAGAACATGCACGTAGCGGTCTTGGCGGGCGGTCATTCCGCTGAGCGCGAGATCTCGCTCAATTCGGGAAAGAACGTCGTGGCGGCCCTGAAGGAGGCCGGCTACACTTCGGTGAAGCTGCTCGACGCGGCTGCCGATAATTTTATGGTAACCATGGCGACCGGTGGTTTCGACGTGGCATTTATCGCCATGCACGGCGCCGGCGGTGAGGATGGTGCCATGCAGGGTGCCATGGAGACCCTGGGTATCCCCTACACGGCCTCGGGCGTGCTCGCGAGCGCCTGCGGGGCCGACAAGGAGGTCTCTAAACTCCTGTACGCCAAGGCGGGCATTCCCATTGCCCCCGGCCTTGCGCTCGAAGTGGGCGATGAAGTCGATATCGATCACATTGTCGAGGTTTGTGGCGAGCGCTGCTTTGTGAAGCCGGCCGTTAACGGCTCCAGCTATGGCATCTCCCTGGTCCACGAGCCCTCCGAGCTGCCCGCGGCCATCGCCAAGGCGTTTGAGTTTGGCGACAAAGTACTGGTCGAGAAGTGCATCGAGGGTACCGAGATCACCGTCGGCGTATACGGCGAGGATGACGTGCGCGCCCTGCCGATTGTCGAGATCCGTAAGCCCGAGGACTGCGAGTTCTACGATCTGGACGTGAAGTATGTCGATCCTACGGACATCCATCGCATTCCGGCGCAGATTTCGCCCGAGAACTACGCTCGTGCCCAGGAGCTTGCTTGTGCTGCCCATAGGGCACTCGGCTGCCTGGGTATCTCGCGCAGCGACTTTATCGTGAGCGAGGACGGCCCCGTTATCCTCGAGACCAACACGATTCCCGGCATGACCGATACGTCGCTGTATCCGGATGAGATTCGCCACACCGATGACATAACGTTCCCGCAGGTCTGTGACAGCCTAATTCGCATGGGGCTTCGTCGAGCGGGCGTTGCATGCTAATCGAGGACGCTGTTTCGTCGGGAACGCCGCAGTTTGTCATCGATTCTTATGCCACGCTTGCCGAGCGCGCCAAAACCCAAGCGTTTGGTCTCATCGAAGAAGATGTTATCGTCCTCGATACCGAGACCACGGGTCTTTCGGTGCAGGACAACGAGCTTATCGAGATATCGGCGGCTCGCCTTTCGGGCCGCGAGGTTGTCGATCGCTTCGATACCTTCGTGCATCCCAAGCAGCTGATTCCCGCCGAGATTACTGAGCTCACGAGCATTACAAACGCCGATGTGGCAGATGCCCCGTCGGCCGTTGAGGCTG
>CALGKS010000138.1 GCA_937930475.1 uncultured Collinsella sp.
TTCCAATGCCGAGCGCCAAAAGCTCCGCCGCGAGGTGAGCTCGCTCGAGCGCAAGATGGAGACGCAGCGCGCCCGCGTGGAGGAGGCCGAGGCCGCGATGGCCCAGGTCGACCCCACCAACTACACGGCGCTCGGCATTGGAAAGGCCATTGGGCTGACCGCTCGACTTGGGCTTTTCGGCAGCAACCGCCGCCGCACCGGTGTCGAACGTGCCGGTCTTGGCACTCGGCGCGCCCACGGGCTCGCCCTCGGCCGTGGCGTTGCATAGGCGCAGGTACTGGTCGACGCCGCCGGGCATGTGCGTCAGGCGGCCATCGAGCAGCGCCCACTGCTGGTCGGTCACACGCTCCATAAGGAAGCGGTCGTGCGTCACCAGAATCAGCGTGCCGGGCCAGCCGTCGAGCAGGTCCTCGACAATCGCCAACATATCGGTATCAAGGTCGTTGCCCGGCTCGTCAAGGATAAGCACGTTGGGCTCGTCCAGGATCGTCAGCAGCAGCGACAGGCGACGGCGCTGGCCGCCCGAAAGGTCGCCGATGCGGCTCCAGAGCTGCTGCGTCGTAAAGCCCAGGCGCTCGCAGAGCTTCTCGGGCGAAGTCTCCTTGCCGTCGATGACGTAGTACTTCTTGTAGTTGCTGAGCACCTCGCGGATCGTATCGCCCATAAAGGGCTCGAGCTCCTCGAGCTGCTGCGACAGCACGCCAAAGCGCACCGTCTGGCCAATCTTCACGCGGCCGCGCAGGGGTGCGATCTTGCCCTGGATCACGTCGAGCAGCGTGGACTTGCCGGCGCCATTCTCACCCAGCAGGCCGTAGCGGTCGCCCGCGCCGATAAGCCAGGTCACGTCGGAGAGCACCTGCTTGGGCGCGCCATCGGTATCCGCATAGCCGGCATCCACGTCGACCACGTCGATGACCTGCTTGCCCAGGCGGCTCACGGCCAGGCGCTTGAGTTCCAGCTCGTCGCGCACGGGCGGCACGTCGGCAATCAGCTCGCGGGCGGCCTCGACGCGAAACTTGGGCTTGGTGGAGCGGGCCTGGGCGCCGCGGCTCAGCCATGCAAGCTCCTTGCGAGCCATGTTGCGGCGGCGCTCCTCGGTGACGGCGGCCATGCGGTCGCGCTCCACGCGCTGCAGGATGTATGCCGAGTAGCCACCCTCGAAGGGATCGACCTGGCCGTCGTGGACTTCCCACATGCCGGTGCAGACCTCGTCCAAAAACCAGCGGTCGTGCGTGACCACGAGCATGGCGCCCTGGCCGCGCTGCCAGCGGGCCTTAAGATGGCGCGCGAGCCAGTTGATGGTGCGCATGTCCAGGTGGTTGGTAGGCTCGTCGAGCATGAGCACGTCGTAGTCGCCGATCAGCAGGCGCGCGAGGTCCACGCGGCGGCGCTGGCCGCCCGAAAGCTCGCCCACCGTGCCCTCCCAGGGCACATCGCTTATGAGGCCGGCGAGGATCTGACGCGTGCGGGGGCTCGACGCCCACTCGTACTCGGGCGTGTCGCCCACAACGGCATGATGCACGGTGTCAGTGTCGACAAGCTGGTCCTTTTGGCCGAGCAGGCCGATTGTGGTGCCGCGGCGATGCGTCACGCGGCCATCGTCGGGCTCCAACGTGCCCGCAAGCACGCTCAGCAGCGTCGACTTACCATCGCCGTTTTTACCGACGATACCAATACGGTCGCCCTCGCCCACGCCGAGCGTCACGCTATCGAAAATATGCTTGGTGGGAAACTCTAGGCTGACGGAATCGCATCCCAAAAGAATCGCCATATGCCCTGCTCCTTCGTAGAAATTCAACGTTGTCCATGATAGCAGCGAGCCCCACCCCAAACCACCACGAAGGTGCCTGTCCCCTTTGTGGTGGTCGTTTCGGTCGCAGAGCAAAAAGGCGGGCCATCTCCCGCAAGAGATGACCCGCCTCTCCAATCAGTCCCGTGGCGACCGTGGCCACCGCGGGCCTCAAGCATGTCCCGGACTAGGAGAACATGCCGGTGAGGTAATCATTCAGCCGCTGATCCTTGGGCCGTTGGAAAATCTCGTCGGTCTCGTCGTACTCGACCATATCGCCCATGTAGAAGAACGCCGTGCGGTTGGACACGCGCGATGCCTGCTCCATGTTGTGCGTCACGATGACGATGGCGCGGTCGGCCACAATCGACGACATAAGGTCCTCGATCGCCAGCGTCGAGATGGGGTCGAGCGCCGAGCAGGGCTCGTCGAACAGAATCACGTCGGGGTTGAGCGCCAGCGTGCGCGCGATGCACAGGCGCTGCTGCTGACCACCCGAAAGCGCATAGGCGCTCTTGTCGAGCTTGTCCTTGACCTCGTCCCACAGCGCCGCGCCGCGCAGGCTCTCCTCGACCATGCGGTCGAGCTCGTCGCGGTCGGTGATACCGTGGCGCTTGGGCGCAAACGTAATGTTGTCGCGAATGGACTTGCGAAACGGGTTGGGCTGCTGGAACACCATGCCAATGGAACGACGCAGCTCGTACGTGTTCTCGGTCTTGGTGTTCACGTTGCGACCGCGGTAGTTGATCTCGCCCTCCACACGGCAGCCGCGAATCTCGCGATTCATCAGGTTGAGGCTGCGCAAAAAGGTCGACTTACCGCAGCCCGAAGGCCCGATGAGCGCCGTGATCTCGCCCTTGTGGAAGTCGAGCGATGTGTTATGCAGCGCATGGTGGTCGCCATAGTACACGTTGACGTCCTTGGTGGAGAGCACGACCTCGTCGCTCACGGCCTTGCCGCTCACGCGCACGCGCTTCTCGCTCTCCCCCACACTCGACAGAAAGTCCTGGGTCTCGGACGCGGCCGCCTCGGTTGCGGGCGTTACATTCATCTCGCTCATTCGGCCGTCATCTTCCTTGCCAGTTGCTTGCCCACGAGACGGGCGATTACGTTAAACAGCAGCACGCAGATCATCAGCAGTGCCGCGGTGCCCCAGACAATCTGCTGAGCCTCGGGGCTGCCCTCGCCGTAAATCTTGTAGATGTGCACGGCGAGCGACTCACCGGGGCGGAACACATTCCACGCGCAAGTGGGGCTCGACAGGTTAAAGCTCAAGAA
>CALGKS010000139.1 GCA_937930475.1 uncultured Collinsella sp.
TTGGCCTTCATCGCCGCGACAAAACCGGCAGGCATACCATCGAACTCGCGCACGCCGGCAAGCGAACGCTCGATGTCCTTGGCGCAGGCCTCGGACCCAGCCACCACATGGCGCTCGGCGGCCTTGGCACGCGCCTCGCGCTTGGGATTGGGCTGACCCGCCCGGTTAGACCTGCGGTTACGGTTCCTGTTGTCGACATCTGCCATACATGGCCACCTTTCCTGTCGCTGCCGCTATCGGCTTTTTCCCATCCATCATACCCCGCCGCGCGCAAAAAAGACGGCCCCGAAGGACCGCCTTTCGTATCGTTTTACCGTGTCCGGCAGGAAGCGTCGCAATGCCGCGCTTTAATCGCGACGGCCGAGGATGTTCAGAATGCGCAGGAACACGTTGATAATGTCCACGAACAGGTTAGACGCCATGAGCACCGCATTGGGCAGCGTGGGCGGCACCGTCGTGGCAACATAGGTGTCGTAGCCAATAAAGCCGGCGAACACCACGATCACGATCAGGTCGGTGATGGTCTGCGAGACACCCATGAACATCAGCACGATCTCAACCAGAATCGTGGCGAGCAGAATGCCAAAACCGATGCCATATACGCGCTGGAAGAACTTGGGGAACGTCACGCCCAGGGCGCCAAAGACAAAGGTGATAGCGGCCGTGGCGATAAAGGCGGTGTTGATGGTAGGCAGGTCATAGTTGGCAAGGCCAAACGACGCGGTCAGGCCAAAAGTACTCGCAAAGACCACGTAGCCCGCAAGGGACAGGCCCACCGACTGCTTGCTAGCGGCGGCCGACATCATGACGATGCCGACAATGGTCAGGATAAACGAGCCAAAGACCAGCGGCAGGGCGGCGCCGCTCATCATCATGCGCGCAAACGCCATAGTGCTCGTAAAGTAGGCGCCGGCGCCCATGGCGCAAAAGCCCAAGAAGATCAGGGCAGACATAGTGAGATTGTACGCGCGCGGCGACATCTCCTTGGCGCGGCTTGCGCCGGTCTCGATGGGGCCGTTCTGATAGCCCTGGATATCGTTCATACTTCGTCCTTTCAAAAAGCGCCGCGAATGACGGCACAGCAGATGACAAGATTCCTGCCATTGTACCCGAATGCTGTGTGCTCTTACCTACGGCGCTCGCCCTCAAGCGTTCGATCAAAGGCCCAGACCCACCAACGCATCACGTGCGCCTGCGAGCCGTCCGCCCGGTCGCGCGCCTGGTCCTCCAGCTACAACTCGGTCGCGTGCCCGCCAAAACGCACCTTATATGTTGCCGTACGGATGCCGTGGACCATCAGGCCAAACCCTATGGTCGAGATAATTTCGTCGATCGTAAAACAACGGCCGTCGACCCAGCAGACGGTGACCGGCACGACCTGTCCGCCCGCGAGGATGCGAGCCACGACGTCCACATACTGCTTGTGCACGCGCCGAGTTTTGCCGTCTGTCTGTCGATATTCCATGCCCTCTATTATCGAACGCATGTTTGTATGTTGTAAAGCGAACAGACTGTGGTTTTGGGGTGTTGGGGCGCGCACACGTGTCCTCATGGCGTGTTAGCAAAAAGAATACCCGCGGTCAACAGGGCTAATATTCAATTTTAGTGCCAAAAAATTCACTTCTCCCATCAGAACTCGGTAAAGAAACCCACAGGAGGTGATACGATTTATCATGTTTTTGTAACGTGTCTGCAAACTTCGAGAAAGCCCATATATGGACGTAACGTTCTCAACCTTCCTCGGCCAAATTGTGTCGAACCCAGTCCTTGCCGTCACCGTGATTCTCGCGCTCGGCGCCATCTTCGTCAACGGATGGACCGACGCGCCCAACGCCATCGCGACCTGCGTCACTACGCGTTGCATGCCCGCCCGCGCCGCCATTCTCATGAGCGCCGCATTCAACTTCTTGGGCGTGCTCATCATGACGCACTTTAACGCGAGCGTCGCCAACACCATCTCACATATCGTCGACTTTGGCGGAAACAGCACCATGGCGCTTGCGTGCCTCTGCGCGGCTCTGTTCTCCATTGTCGTCTACGGTGCCACGGCATCGCGTTTTGGCATCCCCACCTCGCAAAGCCACAGCCTTATCGCCGGCCTGACCGGTGCCGCTATCGCCCTCGGCGGCGCGAACAGCGTCAACGTCCACGAGTGGATGAAGGTCATCTACGGCCTGGCGCTCTCCATCGGTCTGGGCTTTGTCATGGGCTGGATCCTGTGCAAACTCGTCTCGATTCTGTTTGCCGCCGCCAATAGGCGACGTGCAAACGTCTTCTTTAAATACGCTCAGATCGCGAGCGCTGCGGCCATGAGCTTTATGCATGGCGCGCAGGATGGACAGAAGTTCATCGGCGTGCTCTTTCTAGGCGTGGCCTTCGCCAACGGCCAGACCAGCGTCGGTGATGCCGGCATCCCCATCTGGATCATGTTGCTGTGCTCGGCCACCATGGGCATCGGCACCAGCGTAGGCGGCGAGCGCATCATCAAGTCCGTCGGCCAGAGCATGGTCAAGCTCGAGAAGTATCAGGGATTCTCCGCCGACCTCGCGGGCGCCGCGAATCTACTGCTTGCCACCCTTACCGGTATCCCCGTGTCCTCCACCCACATCAAGACCTGCGCCATCATGGGCGTCGGTGCCGTCAAGCGCCTTTCGGCCATCAACTTCGGCGTGGTCAAGGACATGATGTTCACCTGGTTCTTCACCTTCCCCGCCTGCGGACTCATCAGCTTTGTCATGGCCAAGCTGTTCATGATGTTCATCTAGTCAAACCGAGCGTCCATCCGGACCGTAATACTTCGCCCACCCGTCTTCGCCTCGAAAGGACCCACTCATGGCAAAGAAACCCGATTCGTTCTACTTTGACAACTACGTCGCATGCGCCGACCTTGCCGTCCAGGCCGCAGAGTTGCTCATCAAGATTTTCGAGAACTTTGATCCCGCGCAGATCCACGACATGCTCGAGGAGATGCATGCGATTGAGCATGCGGCCGACAAGAAGCACCATGAGCTCGAGGATGCCCTGCTCACTGCCTTTATCACCCCGCTTGAGCGCGAGGATCTGGACCTGATGAGTTGCTCGCTCGACACTGTGCTTGACCGTATCGAAGGCGTCGTGCAGCGCGTCTACTTCACCAACATCCAGAGCATCCATCCCGATGCCATCGTGATCGCCCACAAGGTGACCGACGCCTGCCGCGCCATGAAGGACCTGATGGTCGAGCTGCCCAACTACCGCAAGTCCAAGACCCTGCGCGAACTCGTCATCCAGATCAACACGATCGAGTCCGAGGCCGACGAGCTCTACATTAATGCCATGCGCAACCTGCACGTAAACGGCAAGGACCCGCTCGAGGTTATCGCCTGGCGTGACGTCTACGCCTTCTTGGAGTACTGCGCCGACTGCTGCGAGAATGTGGCTGATGTTGTGGATTCGATTGTCATGAAGAACAGTTAATTGGGGGTACGTGTCCCGGCGGCGAAGGGCCGGCCACGGTTTACTTTCGAACGACTCTGCAAAGCAGCCGGAGTG
>CALGKS010000140.1 GCA_937930475.1 uncultured Collinsella sp.
CCTGGAGCCGGGCATGTTGGATGCGCTGTACGATCCGCAGACCTCGGGCGGCTTGCTCATCGCGGCGCCTGCTGCCGATGTGGATGAGCTTGCGCGCCGTCTGCATGCCGAGGATCGCATCGCCGCCGTTATCGGTCGCGTGTGCGAGGCGGTGCCGGGCGGTCCTGCCGTCCACGTTGTCCGTTAACGACACGTTTATTGAGCTATGTAACGTTCTAAAACGATTTATTCGAAAGGAAAAGCTATGTCTACCAAGATTGAAGTCAATGCCATGGGCGATGCCTGCCCGCTGCCCGTTGTTAAGACGCTCAAGGCGCTCAAGCAGCTCGATGGCGAGGGTGCCGTGGTGACCTCGGTCGATAACGAGACCGCCGTCAAGAACATCTCCAAGATGGCGCAGGAGAAGGGCTGCACGGCCTCGGTCGAGAAGGTTTCTGACGCCGAGTGGCACGTGACCGTGGCGACCTCTAGCGCCGTTGCCGTGGCTGATCCCGAGCAGGATGGCGCTGCCTTCTGTGATGCCAGCGCCGGCAAGGGCAAGCTCGTCATTTCCGTCTACACCGACTGCATGGGCCGTGGCGACGACGAGCTGGGCCACAAGCTCATGAAGGCGTTTATCTTCGCCGTGACGCAGCAGGAGGAGCTGCCCGCGACCATGCTGTTCTACAACGGCGGCGCCAAGCTCACTGTCGAGGGCTCACCGGTACTCGACGACCTGAAGGGTCTGGCCGAGCAGGGTGTCGAGATCCTTACCTGTGGTACCTGCCTCGACCACTATGGCATTAAAGACCAGCTTGCGGTGGGCGAGGTCACCAACATGTACGTGATTGTGGAGAAGATGGAGCAGGCCGTGCGCGTCGTGCGCCCGTAGCGTATTGGTTGGAGTTGCCATGAGGGAGAAGCGCCCGGCGCTTGTCATCACATTTCCCACCACGGCGGCCGCCATGGGGTGCGAGACCCTATGCATCGAGCGCGGACTTCCCGGGCGCACGATTCCCGTGCCCGGGGAGGTCGCTGCCGGCTGCGGCTTGGCGTGGAAGGCGCTGCCTTCGGATGAGGGCCTGCTGCGCGGCGAGCTTTCCGCGGCGGGCGTCCCCACCGAGAGTTTTACGGTGATCGACATGTGGGAGGTCGTGCGATGATCTACCTGGATAACGCGGCGACGACCATGTATAAGCCGCAAACGGTCATCGATGCCGTGACGCAGGCTATGTGCTCGCTCGGCAATGCCGGGCGCGGTGCCACGTCGGGTGCGCTCGATGCGGCGCGTACCATCCACGGCTGCCGCGCCAAGCTTGCGCGCTTGCTGGGCTGCCCGCGTGCTGACCATGTTTGTTTTACGCCCAACTCCACCGCGGCGCTCAACACCGTCATCAATGGCGTGGTGCGCCCCGGCGACCGTGTGGTCACAACGGTGCTCGAGCACAACTCCGTGCTGCGTCCGCTCAACCGCCTGGCGGCAGAGCAGGGCGTGACCGTTGAACATGCGGGCTGTGACGCGAACGGCGTGCTCGACTACGACGAGCTCGAGCGGCTGATCACGCCCGGTACGCGTGCCGTGGTGGTGACGCACGCCTCCAATGTGACCGGCAACGCCGTTGATGTTGCACGTGTGGCGGCTGTGGCTCATGCGGCCGGCGCGCTGGTTATCGTCGATGCCTCGCAGTCTGCCGGTGCGGCGCGTATCGATATGCAGGCCATGGGGCTCGAGGTGGTGTGCTTTACCGGCCACAAGGGGCTCATGGGTCCGCAGGGGACCGGCGGCCTGGCCGTGGCAGAGGGTATTGACGTAGCCCCTTGGGCCATGGGCGGTACGGGCGTGCACAGTTTCGATGCGCTGCAGCCGCTTGAGTGGCCCACGCGCCTTGAGGCGGGCACGCTCAACGGCCACGGTATCGCCGGCCTTTCCGCTGGTCTCGACTTTATCGAGGCCCAGGGTGGGGTCGAGGCGATTGCTGCCCACGAGCGTGCGCTTGCCGATCGCTTCCTTGCCGGCGTGCGCGAGATTCCGGGGATTAAGCTCTACGGTGCCTTTGACCAGTCGACGCACTCTGCGATTGTGTCGCTCAACGTGGGCGATATCGATTCTGCCGAGATCTCGGATGCGCTCATGCAGGGGTGGGGGATTGCGACGCGCCCCGGCGCCCATTGCGCCCCGCTCATGCACCGTGCGCTGGGGACCGAGCGCCAGGGCGTCGTCCGCTTCTCATTTGGGTATTTCAACACGACCGAAGAAGTCGACACGGCTATCGATGCTCTGTGCGATTTAGCCTGCTAAAGCTGCTAGAGCGTATATACTTGCGGGACGGGTGTTTTTGCCCGTCCCGTTTTTGTTTCGACCTGAAAGGTGTGTCTATGGCCTCATCCGCGCCGCGCGGTCTGCGCTCCGACCATGTCGTCACCGTCGGCATCGCCCTGTTCTCGATGCTCTTTGGCGCCGGCAACCTCATTATTCCACCACTGCTGGCGCTGCAGGCAGGTTCTGCCACGCCGGTCGCCATGCTCGGCTTTCTCATCGCCGCCATCGGCCTGCCCGTCATGGGCTTTATCGCCGTGGCGCTTGCCGGAACGGCGCGCGAGCTTGCCGGCCGCGTGCACCCCAAGTTCGGTGAGTTCTTTGTCGCGGCGGTCTATTTAGCGATCGGCCCGTGCCTGGCCATTCCGCGTACGAGCTCCACGGCCTTCGAGATGTTGGTGCCGCTGCTGCCCGAGGGCGTCTCGCTTGGCACGGCTCGCCTGGTGTTTGCCGTCGCCTTCTTCGTCGTCGCGTTTGCGCTCACGCTGCGTCCGGGCGTCATCACGCGCGTGCTCGGCCGCATTACGGGCCCCGCGCTCATTGCGCTCATCGTGCTGGTTGTGGGTGCTGCCGTAATCTCGCCGCTGGGACCGGCTGCTGCGCCTCAGGCTCCCTACGATGCGGGCGCTGCCGTGCAAGGCTTTTTGACCGGGTACCAGACCATGGACCTGCTCGCGTCGCTCGCCTTTGGCATCATCATCGCCGAGACCATTCACGAGCTGGGCGTTACCGATGACAAGCGCGTGGCCTTCGAGATCTCGCGTTCCGGTGTGATCGCTGGCGTGCTCATGGCCATCATCTACTGCGGCCTGGCGCTTGCCGGCATGCAGCTCGGCACGGTTATGCCCGACGCCACCAACGGCGCCGCCATCCTTGCCCGTTCGGCCTCCATGCACTTTGGCCTAGCCGGCACGGTCGTGGTCTTTGCGATCTTCTTCCTCGCCTGCATGAACGTGTGCATCGGCCTCATCAGCTGCTGCTCGCGTTACTTCTGCGAGACGTATGTGGTTAAAGGGGGAGCGGAGACCTCCGAGGAGGCCATGCGCCATCCCTTTGCGGTTCTCGCCTTTGTGTTCGCGGCGTTTTCGTGCGTGCTCTCCAACGTGGGCCTCGACGTGATCCTTATGTTCTCGGTGCCCATGCTTAATGCCCTGTATCCCGTTGCCATTGTGCTGGTACTTATGGGCCTGATGCACGGCTTTTGCGACGCGCATCCGCAGGTGTGGGTCTGGGTCGGCGGTGTTGTCGCGGTGCAGAGTGTGATCACCTCGGTCCGCGATGCGTTCTTTGCGGGCGCGTGGCTGCCGTTCGATGCGTTGCCGCTGGCAGATATCGGTGCTGCGTGGGCGCCGGTTGCTGTGGTGGCGTTTGTGATCGGTCTGGTTCATAGCCAGTTTGTCACACATTCGAGGAGCTAGGGTTTCTGCGCTTGCACAGGCGGGGAGTCTCCCCTATAATTTCCTTCGCTTTGGGACACGCAAGGTTTATGCCTTAGCTGCTCAACACCTTCGGGACGTGGCGCAGTTTGGTAGCGCGCCTGCTTTGGGAGCAGGATGTCGCAGGTTCAAATCCTGTCGTCCCGACCATATCTTGCGGGCGTAGTTCAATGGTAGAACCCCAGCCTTCCAAGCTGATGACGCGGGTTCGATTCCCGTCGCCCGCTCCATAAGATAGTTTTAACGGCTCTGGCTCCATTTGGTGCCAGAGCCGTTTTCATAAGCGTGCCGGGCGACGGGAATCGAACCCGGCAGGGTGCGAAGCTGAGAAAATGCGTGAGCATTTTCCAGCGCAGCACGCAAGGGCCAATGGCCCGCAGCGAAACAAGGGTTTGCGAAGCAAACCCTTGGACTTCCCGTCGCCCGCTCCATAAGATAGATGAATGGCTCTAGTTCCTTTTGGGACCAGAGCCATTTTCATATACATGCCGGGACCCCACATCCCCACCTAAGTTGCGGTGAAATACGGACTGTTTTTCGGCTTTTTCGGGCCATGCAGTCCGTATTTCACCGCAACTTTTTGTAAGGTTGGATTTTGATGCCGTTGGGAGGGTCGTAGCGACCGTCTACCGAGAGTTGAAATAATTTTTGAAGCCTTGACCTGCGGCGTCAAGCTTTTGGTCAGCTTTTGGCAAGGCCTGCGGACGGAAGCATGCGATAGCGTAATGGTATTCTCTCCGCCGTGATGGTTATGGGGTTGGCCATGCTCGATAAAGGCAAACATTTTCCGCAGTCATATGCAAGGATGCTATTCTCGGCCCTTGGAATTCATCAAGATGGACAGCTGCTTATAACAATTGATCCTTGGGAAGAACGCCGTGCGCGCGAGCTTATGCAGGAAGAGCTCATGCTTCGTCTTTACAACCACGTGTATGCGGATCCGGTCTATTGGAATAATCTTGGGGTTGAAGATCGCATCTTTCAGCTGGCATCCGCTATTGCGGTCGTTGAACCGGATGCTGTGTTTTGCGGATCGACGGCAGCGCTGCTCTATGGCATCGGCTCGGCTTATTCACTTCTGGATAAAGTGCAAGTGCTGCTGCCACGGTCTACAAGGCGCGATACGTATGAGTTCGTTGAATACAAGCGCTGGCGGGCGGGCGAAGTGTGGCGGCTCGGTCTGTTTACGCTGACGGATCCGTATCGAACGGTTGTTGATATCGCCCGAACGAGCGCCTTTCGCTATGCGCTGGGCTATGTCGATGGCTTGGCCCGTGAGTACGATGTCGAACGTAAAGAGCTGCGAGCATATGCGCAGGCAAATTGCCGAGGGTTGCAT
>CALGKS010000141.1 GCA_937930475.1 uncultured Collinsella sp.
CGTGGGCTCGGAGATGTGTATAAGAGACAGAGTATGCGCAGCGCTTTATCGACCAGGTGCGCGCGACTAACATTGCGCTGTTCTTGGACAGCATGGTGCTTGGGATTGATTCGGGCGAGTCCACGGAAGACGCCACACTCCACACCGTCACGCTCATGAGCCCCGCTGGCATGTTGCAGCTCACCGGGCGCGCGGTCGTCCTTGCCATGGGTTGTCGCGAGCGCACCCGCAGCGAGATCAAGATTCCTGGCAGCCGACCCGCCGGCGTGTTTACGGCCGGCCTGGCGCAGCGATACATCAATATCGAAAACCTTAAGCCCGGCTCGCGCGCCGTCATTTTGGGCTCGGGTGACATCGGACTGATTATGGCGCGCCGCTGCACGCTCGAGGGAATTTCGGTCGAGGGCGTGTACGAGCTCATGCCGTACGCCAACGGCCTGCGCCGCAATGTGAAAAACTGCCTGGACGACTTTGGCATTCCGCTGCACCTGTCCACCACCGTCACGCGCGTGATCGGGCACGACCGCGTGGAGGCCGTCGAGGTAAGCCAGGTCGACGAGCATCTTGCGCCCATTCCGGGGACCGAGCGCGTTGTTCCATGCGACACGCTGCTGCTTTCGGTGGGCCTGATACCCGAGAACGAGCTTTCGGTTGCCGCGGGCGTGGAGCTGGACCCACGTACGCGCGGCGCCGTGGTGGACCAGAACCTGCAGACGGGCGTTCCGGGCATCTTTGCCTGCGGCAACGTGCTGCACGTGCATGACCTGGCAGACAATGTGACGACCGAGTCCGAGCGTGCCGGTGCGGCTGCGGCGGCATGGGCGTTGGGGGCTGTCGGCACCGCGGCGGGAGTGGCGGACGCGGGCTGCGAGCTCACGGTCTCCCCCGCCGGCATCGCAGGCTACGCACTGCCGGGCCGCATTACGACCGTCGGGCTCACTAAGCTCAACTTCCGCGTACGCCGGCCGGTCGATGCCGCCCGTGTACGTATCCTGGCAGGCGACGAGGAACTGTTTGCAGGCAAGGTCCGCCCGTTTAAACCGAGCGTAATGGAGAGCTTCCCGCTACCGGCAAAGGTGATTCAGCGCGCACTCGACCTGGGTGTTAGCGAAATTGTCCTTTCCGTCGACCCTGTTGAGGAGGCGTAAGGCCATGAGCACGAATGTAACTGAGACATTGCAGTTCAACTGCACCACCTGCCCATCCGAGTGTCTCCTGACCGTGGAGGTAGAGCGTGACGTAGACGGTGCCGTGGTAGAGGTGCGCTCCGTGGTCGGCAACAGCTGCCCGCGCGGCGATACGTTCGCGCATCAGGAGCTCACCTGCCCCATGCGCGTGCTAACCACTACCGTGGCCGTATCCGGCGGCGAAGAAACGCTGCTACCCGTACGCACGGCCGAAGCCATCCCGCTCGAACTCCACGCCCAGGCGATGGACCTCATCCGCCGCCTGGTCGTCGAAGCCCCCATCCGCATGAGCGACGTAGTCCTCCCCAACCTCCTAGACACGGGTACCGATCTCATCGCCAGCATGGACATCGACCACGCCTAAGTAGCTCATTTGGGACGGGGCTCTTTTAGCTACCCCGCCATCCTCCCCGTCCCTCCTGAATTGCGGTGAAATAGTTCCTGATTTCCGCCAAACCCCGGCATCCAGGAACTATTCCACCGCAACTTGCCTTGGGATCGGCATTTAGCTTGTGCCTACTTTAGTGCCATATCAAAACTATGCCGGATTACGGGGCTGATTCGGAGACTCCCATCCATACCGGCAATTTTCAATTTTTGATAAGCCGTCTACCTGCGGTTTTAATTTGGCGATTTTTCCCATGGTCAAGTAAAACAGGTCCTGCCCCGTAATCCGCCATAGTTTTGAAAGCAGCCCATTTGGGACGGGCCTCTTATGACTACTTTTACCTATCATTCCGCATGTTTGACGCAGCTAAAATAGCCCTGTCCCAAATTGACTACCCTGGCATTGGGGATACCATGGTGGCAACCTAGCGAAAGGACGATGTATGGCACATGTCGATGACCAGCGTGTGGCGCGCGTGCTCGATGCGCTCGAGGCTCAGCACCCCGGTGCGCAGCTGCTTGTGAATGACCCGTGGTCGATCTACTATCTGACCGGCTTTTATGCCGATATGTTCGAGCGTTTTTGCGGCGTGCTGCTCGCGCGCGATGCCGAGCCGGTGATCTTGGTCAACGCCCTGCATCAGCTGCCCGAGTATGACAATGCCCGCGTAGCCTACCATAACGACACCGACGTCGTGACCGACGCCATCGCACGCGAAGTCGATCCGACCAAGCCGCTCGGCATCGATACCGTTATGCGCTCCGGCTTTTTGATGCCCCTTATGGATCGTCACGCCGCGAGCGAGTTCTTCCTGGGCGACTTTGCCGTCACCGCCGCACGCACCCACAAGGACGAAGCCGAGCAGGAGCTCATGCGCGCGTCCTCGGCCGCCAACGACACTGTGATGGCCGACGCCATCAAGCTCGTCCACGAGGGCGTAACGGAGCGCGAGATTGCCGACCAAATGCTCGGCCTGTACCGCAAGCACGACTGCGAGGGCTTTAGCTTTCCGCCCATCGTGAGCTTTGGCGCCAACGCCGGAGACCCGCATCACGAGCCCGACGGCACCGTACTCAAGCGAGGCGACGTGGTGCTGTTCGACATTGGCGGACGTCGCCGCAACTACTGCTCGGACATGACGCGCACGTTCTTTTGGGGCGAGCCGGACGAGGAGACGGCGCGCATCTATGACATCGTGCGCCGCGCCAACGAGGCCGCCGAGGCGCTCATCGCGCCGGGCGTGCGCATGTGCGACCTGGACCGTGCCGCGCGCGACGTGATTGAGGACGCTGGCTACGGCAAGTACTTCACGCATCGCCTGGGCCACTCGATCGGCCTGCAGGACCACGAGCCGGGCGACGTTTCGCTCGTCAACGAGCAGGTCGTAGAGCCGGGCATGACGTTCTCCATCGAGCCGGGCATCTACCTCCCCGGCCGCACCGGCGTCCGCATCGAAGACCTGGCCCTGGTCACCGAGTCCGGCGTCGAGATCCTCAACGCCTACCCCCACGATCCAGTCCGCCTCGACTAGCCTGGTCCCCAAGCCTCCAAACTAAGTTGCGGTGGAATAGTTCCTGGATGGGCTGCTAGAACCCAAAAACAGGAACTATTTCACCGCAACTGATGAGGGGGGGATGGGTTAGCGCAGCAGACCGGCTACTTCGCCGGCTAGGGTTATGGTGCCTGCTGCTACGAAAGGCTCGCCCGCGGCATCGAAGGCGGCGAGGGCCTCGGACACGCTGGGGTATACGCCCACAAGCTTGTCGGCATCAACAAGGGCAGCGAGTTCCTCTGCCGGTAGGGCGCGGTCGGAATCGGTCTGCGTCACAACCACGCGCGGGAAGGCCGGAATCAGCACGTCAACGATACCCGCCACATCCTTGTCGGCCAGCGCGGCACACAGCAGCGTGGGGCGATTCTCCACGCACGGATCGATCTCGTCCAGCGCACTCACAAAGTTCTCGCAGCTCTGGGGGTTATGGCAGGCATCGATCAGCTTGAGCGGATCGGTTCCCAGCACATCAAAACGGCCGGGCGTGGGGCAGCTCATAAGCGAAGCATCAAGCGCCTCATGGTCGAGCTCGCGACCCAAATACCCCTCGCACAGCATAATCGCGCACGCGGCATTCTGTGGCTGATACGCCGGCTTGACCATACTCGACGTGTAAATGGCACGCGGCGTGGTGCAGCTAAACTCCACCGTATCGCCCACATGCGCCGGCACCTTGGTCGTGGAGTGGCTCACCACGAGCGGCACCACACCGCACTCACGGCAACGGGCATCCATCACGCGCTGAACGCTCGCCTCGTGCGTGCCCTCGCCCAAAACAACCAAGCGCCCGGGTTTGATAACCGCAGCCTTCTCCCCCGCAATGGCCTCGAGCGTGTCGCCCAGGATGCGCGTGTGGTCGAGCCCGATGCCGGTGATGGCAACGGCGACGGGATCGGTCGCACTCGTGGCGTCCCAACGGCCGCCCATGCCAACCTCGAGCACAGCAACGTCCACCGCAGCCTCGGCAAACACCACCAGTGCGGCAGCCGTCAACAGGTCAAACGGCGTAATGGAATAGGCGCGTTCCCCCGCCGCCACACGGCGCGCATTCACGCGGTGTCCCGCCTCGACAGCGGCCGAAACGCCACGGGCAAACGCCTCATCGCTCACGACGCGCCCATCGACCTCCATGCGCTCGGGATAGCGCACCAACTGCGGCGACGTATACAGCGCGGTCTTTAACCTCTCGCCACGAAGGATGGCAGCCGAAAAACGCGTGGTCGAGGTCTTGCCGTTGGTGCCGGCAACCTGAATGCAATCAAAATACTCGTCCGGACGTCCCAGCTCATCGAGCATGTCGACAACCGTCTCAAGCAGAGGCCCAGCATCCCCAGAAATCCGCCCCGTATCAGCAGCAAGCGAAACAGCCTCACCAAACGAAAGCAAATCAAACGAGAACGGCACCGAATACGACCCCGAACGCTTAGGCATAACCCAAAGTCCCCTCAACATAAAAAGAGGCCCGTAACCAACAACGAGCCCCTCCCATTCAAAATATCAGCCAAACACCGCTTTGCAGCAGAATCAAGGCCACAACCCAGTGGCCCCTACTTGCCAGGCACAGACAACCCCGTAAACGAACTGGGAGCGGTTTGGGGCTTTGCTCGATACAAGTTCCGCACGAGCCGAAGGCCACTTAATGT
>CALGKS010000142.1 GCA_937930475.1 uncultured Collinsella sp.
ACTGTTTCTACAACTACGGCGAGGACCCGGTGCAGACCGAGCCCGATTCGGCCGGAATGCGCAAGACGCTCTCCGAGCTGGATCTGTTCATTTGCCAGGACATCTTTATGACGCAGACGACGATGCTCGCCGACGTCATCCTGCCTGCCACCTCTTGGGGCGAGCACGAGGGTGTCTTTACCGCATCCGACCGTAGCTTCCAGCACTTTGACGCGGCCGTTCCGCCCAAGGGCGAGTGCCGCCACGACTGGGAGATCTTCGCGGACCTGTCTACGCGCATGGGCTATCCCATGCACTACGACAACACCGAGCAGATCTGGAACGAGTGCATTAGCCTGTGCCCCAACTTTGTGGGCGCAACCTACGAGAAGATGGCTCCCGAGGGCGGTTACGCCCAGTGGCCCGTCAAGTCCACTGACGTAAACGACCACGGTACGGCCGACATGTTCGCTGGTGGCAAGTTCACCACCAAGGACGGCCGCGCCAACCTGATGGCGCACGACTGGGAGGCGCCCTCCGAGCTTCCCGACGATGAGTACCCGCTCATCCTGTGTACCGTCCGTGAGGTCGGCCACTACAGCTGCCGCTCGATGACCGGCAACTGCAAGACGCTGGCGCTGCTCGCCGACGAGCCCGGCTTTGTCCGCATGAATCCCGCGGACGCCCAGGCGCGCGGCATCAAGAACGGCGACATCGTCTCGATCCACAGCCGCCGCGGCCAGGTATACAGCCGCGCCGACGTGAGCGACCGTATCAACAAGGGCACGGTCTATATGACCTACCAGTGGTGGATCGGCAAGTGCAACGAGCTGACCATTCACAAGGTCGACCCGGTCTCGCATACGCCCGAGGACAAGTTCTCTGCCTGCCAGGTCGACGCTATCGCCGACCAGGTCTGGGCTGAGGGCGAGGTCGAGCGTCAGTACACCGAGCTCAAGCAGGCTCTGGTGGACGCCGCCGCTCCTCAGGACGTTGAGCCCGGCGCCGCCAAGTTCGACGACGAGACGCACGTGAACCAAATCGTGTAGTCCCGTTCTCGTTGGCTTTTTGGGCCGGGCGTCCCGTACGTTCGGGAGCCCGGCCCGTTATTTTGAAAGGAAGTGGGGATGAACCGCTTCATCGACATCAACCCGGAGAGGTGCATCGGCTGCGGAACATGCCAGTCCGCCTGTGCCGACGCCCACCGGATGCAGGGTCTTCAGGATACGCCGCGTCTGGCTCTCGTGAAGACCGGCGGTATTTCGGCCGCCCTTGCCTGCCACCATTGCGAGGGTGCCCCCTGCGCCGAGGTTTGCCCGGTGAATGCCATCGAGCACGATGGCGATCGCATCCACGTCAAGGAGCAGGAGTGCATCGGGTGCAGGCTGTGCGCCATCGCGTGCCCCTTCGGAGCCATCCATCCCGATGGCACGTCTATCGCCGGTGTCGCAGGCATGTGCGACCCGACGCCTTCGTATCCTAAGTCCCTGAGCAGCCTGCTTACGTGGGCTCCCGGCCAGTACACCTGTGCTGTCAAGTGCGACCTTTGCGCCTTCGATCCGGACGGCCCGCATTGTGTGGCGGCGTGCCCCACCAAGGCGCTGACCGTCATGGGCGGCGCGGCCGATCGCGAACTCGACGAGGCCAAGCGCTTGCGCTCGATCGAAAACGGTCCCGTCGTCGACGTTACCGCTGTGGCCCAGGGCCTGTCCGAGAAAGCAGAAGGGAGCGTAAACAATGGATAGCATGACGCTGTTTATCGCATCGCTTGCCGTCTCGTGCATCGGTGCGCTCGCCTCGGTTCTGCTGATCAAGGCCGATAACGCCGCCAAGACCGCCGGCTGCCTTATCGGCGCCGTCGCCGCGGTGCTTTCGTTTGTGGCCGGTATCCAGGCCGTGCTGGGCGATGTCACGTCGGTCGACACCATCGTGTTCTTCCCGTTTGCCCATTTCCAGCTGCTGCTCAATCAGCTGTCCGGCCTGTTCGTGGCGCTCATCTCGGTGCTCGCGTTTGCCGGTTCGATCTACGGTCTCAACTACTTTGATGAGTACCCGGGCAAAAAGGGCCGCGCCGGCTTCTTCTTTAACACCTTCGTGGCGTCCATGATGCTCGTCATCACTGCCGATAACGTGTTTTGGTTCCTGTTCGCCTTTGAGCTCATGTCGCTGACCTCGTACTTCCTGGTCGTGATCGAGGAGAACGAGAACTCCATCCAGGGCGGTTGGCTCTACTTTGTGATCGCGCACGTGGGCTTCGTGCTCATCATGGCGAGCTTCCTCACCATGACCAACTTCGCCGGCGGCTCGTTTGCCTTTGCGGATTTCCGCGCCACGCAGTTTAGCCCCGCGGTCGCATCCGTGTGCTTCGTGCTCGCCTTCTTTGGCTTTGGCGCCAAGGCCGGTATCATCCCGCTGCACGGCTGGCTGCCCAAGGCACATCCCGAGGCGCCGTCCAACGTGTCGGCCCTCATGTCCGGCGGCATGATCAAGATCGGTATCTTCGGCATCCTCAAGGTGGGCCTCGACCTGCTCTCCGCCTCGGGCGTTCAGGTCTGGTGGGGCCTTATGGTCATGGTCTTCGGTGCGATCTCGTCGGTCCTCGGCGTGGCCTTCGCCCTGCAGGAGCATGACATCAAGCGCCTGCTGGCCTATCACTCTGTCGAGAACATCGGCATCATTCTGCTCGGCGTCGGCGCCTCCATGGCCGCCATGGCGCTCAACTCGGTCGGCATCGCCGTCCTGGCTCTGATGGCCGCCCTCTACCACACGTTTAACCACGCGATGTTTAAGGGCGAGCTGTTCTTGGGCGCCGGTGCGCTGCTGTACTCCACGGGTACGCGCAATATGGAGAAGATGGGCGGCCTGTTCCGTCGTATGCCGGCTACGGCCATCTGCTTCCTTGTTGGTGCGCTTGCCATCTCGGCCATCCCGCCCTTCAACGGCTTTGTGTCCGAGTGGTTTACCTATCAGTCGCTCTTTAATGCCGCCATGCAGGGCGACAAGGCCGTCATGATCGTGGCCGTGTTCGCTGCCGTCGCGCTTGCCATTACCGGCGCTCTGGCTGTCACGTGCTTCGTCAAGGCCTATGGCGTCTCCTTTGCCTCCGCGCCCCGCTCCGAGGCCGCGGCCAATGCCAAGGAGGTCCCCGCCCCCATGGTGTTTGCGCAGGGGCTGCTTGCGGCCATCTGCGTCGTGCTGGGCATTGGCGCTCCCGTGATCGCGCCCGTGCTGGTCGATGTCGCCGCGTCCGTGCTGCATCCGTACGGTGGCGTGTTTGCCGCCGAGGGCATGGAGCTCATGAACCAGTACTCCGGCGCTGCCACCTCCACGCCCGCGATCGCCATTGCGCTCGTGGTGCTCGTCGGCCTTGCCTGCGGTTATCGCAAGCTCAAGACCGTCGGCAAGGTGCAGAAGTCCCAGCCGTGGGCATGCGGCTATGCTCCCAACGAGCATATGCCCGTCGTGGCTACGACCTTTGCCTCCGAGGTGTCCTGGTTTATGCAGCCGCTCTACACGCTGCGCAACCGCTGCACGGCCGTCTGCTGGTCCATCGCGCACTTCTTCCAGAAGCTCACTGGCGTGGCCGAGGCCGTGGAGCCCGTACCCGACAAGGTTCTCGTCGATGCCCCGCATAAGGGTGTCGAGAAGCTCGCCGACCTCGCGACTAAGCTCGAGGGCGGCAACTACAGCATCTATATCTGCTACATCGTCGCGGCACTCGTGGTGTTCCTCGTGCTCGCCGTGCAAATGGGTTAAGGAGGGGAGAGCATGAACAACATCGTACTTGCCGTTCTGCAGGGCGTGGTCGTTATGGCCGTCGCGCCGTTCTTCTCCGGTCTCGGTCGCGTGATCCGCGCCAAGATGCACAACCGTCGCGGCCCCAGCATCATGCAGGACTATCGCGACCTGGCCAAGCTCTTTGCGCGCCCCGAGTCCCAGAGCGAGGACGCGAGCTTTGCGCTGCGCATTATGCCGCCGCTGTTCTTCGCCGTCGCCTTTATGCTCGCTATGGGCTTGCCGCTCTTTACGGCGCAAAGCCCCATCCCGGTCTTTGGTGACGCCATCACCATCATGTACAGCCTGGCGCTCGCCCGCTTCTTCTTCGCCCTCTGCGGTGTGGATTCGTCCAACGCCTACGCCGGTATCGGCGGCGTCCGCGAGCTGCTCATGAGCGTGCTCATCGAGCCGTCCATGCTGCTGGCGCTGTTTGCCGCCGCCCTGGTGTGCGGTTCCACCGACATCGCCACCATGGGTCAGCACATCATGACGGGCGCCGTCGACGCGCCGGTCGCCGTGATCCTCGCCGGCATCGCCTTTGCAATTGCCTGCTACATGGAACTCGGCAAGCTGCCGTTTGACCAGGCCGAGGCCGAGCAGGAGCTCCAGGAAGGTCCGCTTGCCGAGCTTTCCGGCCCGTCGCTTGCGATGGCCAAGCTCGCCATGTCCATGAAGCAGGTCCTGGTCGTCGCCTGGTTCTGCGCGATCTTCGTCCCCTGGGGTGAGCCCGCGACCGTGGGCGCCGCCGCCGTTCTGGGCGCGGTCATCTTCCTGGTGAAGTGCCTGATCGACTTTGTCGTATGCGGCGTGATCGAGAACTCCTGCTCGCGCTCGCGTTTTAAGGTGCTCGGCAATCAGACCTGGGCCGTCGTGGGCATCGCCGTTCTGGCGTTTGTCTTCGTGGTCGTCGGCGTGTAGGAGAAGGGAGAAACAATGTCATTTGCAGTCAGTCTGTCCCTTCTCGGCTTGGTCGCTATCGCGGCCCCGATCGTGGCCTCGGTGCTCGTC
>CALGKS010000143.1 GCA_937930475.1 uncultured Collinsella sp.
CGGTCTCGTGGGCTCGGAGATGTGTATAAGAGACAGGTGCTCGATGGTGGATTGAAGGCGCTTGCTCGAATCGAGGGCGGCCGCTTTGTGATGGAGCATGTCTTTCCGCAGGCGATCGGCGGTGTTCGATGATGCTGGCGCCCCACGAGCTCGCGCGTATCTTTTTCGCGGGTGAGTTGGACGAGGCCCGTATCGTTTTTGCCGATGCATTTGATGGGTGCGAGTTCTTGGGTGCCGCGTCGATCGCCATTGGCGTGTTTGATGGTGTACATCGTGGGCACCGAGAGCTGATTGACGCGGTTGTTCGCGATGCACGTTCCCACGGCAGCAAAGCGGTCGTGGTCACCTTCGATCCTGATCCGGACGTCGTGGTGAGTCCTTCGCCCGCTCAAAAATTGATGACGACGGCCGACCGCCTGCATGCCCTGGCTCAAACCGGGGTCGATGCGGTGGTGGCCGTTCCCTTTACGCCCGCCGTGGCGGCACTCGATCATGTCGGGTTTCTGGCGCTGTTGTCGCGCGTTATCGACATTCGCTCCATTCGTGTAGGC
The DNA here is from genome assembly GCA_937930475.1 of uncultured Collinsella sp. GTDB lineage: Bacteria > Actinomycetota > Coriobacteriia > Coriobacteriales > Coriobacteriaceae > Collinsella. The sequence goes on from CALGKS010000143.1 coordinate 552, forward strand.
AGCGACTTTAGGCTCGGCCGCGGCGGCGCTTCGGGCGTTGCCGAGATGCGCGCCTGGGGCACTGAGCGTGGGGTTGACGTTTACGGTCACGACCTTCTCTGCGTTAACGGGCGGACCATCTGTGCCACGCGCGTCCGCCATGAGCTGGGTCAGGGTCATGTGGAGCTGGCTGCCGAGCTTCTCGGCCGTCCCTATATGCTGCGCGGCGTTGTGGCGGCTGGCCGTCACGAGGGCTCCGATATGGGCTTTCCCACGGCAAACATCCAGGTGCCCGACGGCATCCAAGTGCCTGCCGATGGCGTCTATGAGGGTCTGGTGCTGGTCGACGATACCGTATGGCCTGCTGCCGTTAACGTCGGCCTGCCGCCGACCTATGCCGATGATGCCGCCTCGGCGCATCTCGAGGCCAACTTGATCGGCTATGCGGGCGACCTGTATGGCGCTTCCGTGTCGCTGGCGTTTACGCGCTGGCTGCGTCCGTCTCGCGTGTTCGATTCTCTGGACGAGTTGATCGCGACCGTCGAGGGTAATATCGACGATATTCGTCATAACTTGGGTGAGCAGGGGGTGAGCATCCGTGATTAGCGATGAGGAAAAAGATCAAGTACGCGCGGCGTCGGACTTGGTTGCCATCGTGCAGGAAACGGTTGAGCTCAAGCCCCGCGGCCATGAGTTTTGGGGCTGCTGCCCGTTCCATGGCGAAAAGACCCCGTCGTTTCACATTATCCCTGCTACGCAGGTGTGGCACTGCTTTGGCTGCGGCGAGGGCGGCGACGTCTTTACCTATATCATGAAGCGCGAGAACCTGAGTTTTCCCGAGTCGATCCGCTATTTGGCTGATCGTGCGGGCATTGAACTGCACGATACCGGTGCGCAGCGCGATCGCGGCACTAAGCGTGCCCGCATCTATGACCTGTGCGCCGAGACGGCTCAGTTCTACCACACCATGCTCATGCGCGGTAAGGACAGCCGTCCGCGCGAGTACTTTGCCAGCCGCGGTATGGGTGGCGGTGTCTGCCGACGCTACTGCCTGGGTTTTGCGCCGGGTCGCAACGCGCTGGTTTCGCACCTGTCTCAGGCGGGCTTTACCCCGCAGGAGATGATCGACGCCAACGTGGCCGTGAGCCGCGGGCGCGGACAGCTCGCGGACCGCTTTTACGACCGCGTGATGTTTCCCATCTTTGATGAGCAGGGTCACAATATCGCCTTTGGCGGGCGCATCATGGGCGATGGTCAGCCCAAGTACCTCAACACCGCCGAGACGAGCGTGTTCCATAAAAAACGAAACCTCTATGGCTTTAACTGGGCCAAGGAGTTTATCGTCGCGCAGGATACCGCCATCGTGGTGGAGGGCTATACCGACTGCATCGCCTGCTGGGAGGCGGGGATCAAAAACGTCGTCGCCACGCTGGGCACGGCGCTGACGGAACATCACGTTAAGACACTCACCCGTTTTGCCAAGCGCATTGTATATATGTTCGATGGCGACGCCGCCGGTCAAAAGGCCGCTCGCCGCGCGATTCAGTTTATCGAGCAGGATTCGATGGACCTGCGCTGCGTGGTGCTGCCTGACGGCAACGACCCCATGGAGTTCATCACGGCGCATGGCGGCGAGGCGCTGCAGGCGCGCATCGATGCCGCCGAGCCCCTCATGGACTTTGTGTACCGCTCGCTTCAGGAGTCGAGCGACATTACCACACCGGGCGGTCGCGCCAAAGCGCTCGAGGACGCGCTGACGCTCATCTATCCGCTACGTGACAGCTATATGATCGACACGTACTTTATCCAGATTGCCGACCTGTTGGGTTTGGACCTGGAGACCGTGCGCGCGAGCTCGGGCCGTGTGTTTCGCGATGTCGCCAAGCGTGAGGATGCCGAGCGCCGGCGTGAGCAGAACTACGAGCGTCAACGCGCGCAAGCTGAGCGCGCGGGCGGTTCGCAGGGACGAAGCTCGGGCGGCGGTGCGGCTGGTGCGCGCAGTGCCGGTCGCGGTGCCTGGGCCGCGGGTGCGACGCCGCCGGTGTCCGCACCGGTCGAGGAGGATCCGTACGACTACGTTCCGCTTGATGCCTATGGGGCCGCGCCGGTTGAGGTCGACGAGGATCTGCCGCCAATCGA
>CALGKS010000144.1 GCA_937930475.1 uncultured Collinsella sp.
CACCATCTCCAAGTACCGTCACCAGATCGACGAGGAGCAGACCCGCCAGGTGATCGACGCGCAAACGATTCGCGACAACACCGATCAGGAATCCACCTCCGAGTCAGATTCCGAGAAAACCGCCGAACAGTCAGCCGAGGCCGAAGCCTCCGATAAGAATTAGAAAGGGAGTGCCGCTTATGAGTCGCCGCAACACCGAACTGCTCTTGCTCATCGCCTCGGCGTTCCCCGTCATCCTGCTCTATGCGATGTACGTGCTCACCGCGGGTGCCACGATTTCCTTTGAGACGCTCGCCGTGCCGATCGGCCTGTTCGCCGCCTTCGCCGCGGCGCATATCGCCGTGCGCATCCTGGCGCCCGGCGCCGACCCCGCCATCCTGCCCATCGTCTTTGTGCTCTCGGGCATCGGCATCACATTCGTGACGCGCCTGGCCCCCGACCTCGCCATCTCGCAGCTCATCATCTTGTTTGTCTCGGTGGCGCTCATGGTGGGAACGCTCGCGCTGGTCAAGAACCTCGACGTGGTCATGCGCTACAAGTACACCTTTGGCATTATCGGCATCATCCTGCTGATGCTGCCGATCTTTATCGGCACCACGATCTCGGGCTCCAAGCTGTGGATTCGCATCGCGGGCTTCACCATCCAACCTGGCGAGTTCGCCAAGGTCTTCATCGTCCTGTTCCTGGCAGGCTATCTGGCCGAGAACCGCGAGCTGCTCTCCATCTCCAACCGCAAGATCCTGGGCCTCAAGATTCCGCGCTTCCGCCTGCTGCTGCCGCTGTTTGCCGTGTGGGGCGTGTGCCTGCTCATCGTCGTCTTCGAACGCGACCTGGGCTCGGCCGTCCTGTTCTACACCATCTTTTTGCTGATGCTCTATGTTGCCACGGGACGCTTTTCGTACGTCATCATCGGCCTTGCGCTGCTGGCCGTTGGAGCCGTGGGCGCCTACAAGTTCCTATCGCACGTGCAGGTGCGCTTTCAGGTCTGGGTCGATCCGTTTAAGGACGCCCAGGGCCAGGGCTACCAGATCGTACAGTCACTTTACTCGCTGGCTGACGGCGGCCTGGTTGGCGTCGGCATCGGCAATGGCATGGCAAACAACATCCCCGTCGTCGAGTCCGACTTTATCTTCTCGGCCATCGGCGAGGAAATGGGCCTTTTGGGCGGCGGCGCCGTGCTCATCCTGTTTATGCTTTTTGCCGTGCGCGGCCTCACCACGGCAGCCCGCGCCAAGTCCGACCTTGCCGCCTTTAGCGCGACCGGGCTTACGGCGGCCATCAGCTTCCAGGCATTCTTAATCGTTGGCGGCGTAACCCGCCTAATCCCGCTGACCGGCGTCACCCTGCCCTTCATGAGCCAGGGCGGTTCTTCGCTGCTGGCGAGCTTTATCATCGTCGCGCTGCTGCTGCGCGCCGGCGACGAGGCAACCGGACGCGAAGCCGAGCTCACCGGCACCGGCACCATGGCCGCCATCACCGATGACCAGGTCGCATCAGCCGCCGCCCCGACCGGTACGCGTTTTGCCAACGTACCTTCCTACAGCCACGGCAACCACTCCGCGGGTTCACGCATGCGTCGTCGCCTGCTCGACACGCCAGAGTCCGGCGTGCTCGGCCGCGTGGCACTTGCCAACCGTCTGACTCGTGCCGTGTTTGCCTTTACGGCGCTGTTCGCCATCCTTATCGGCAACCTCACCTATGTCCAGGTCATCAAGGCAAAGGATTACCAGGACATGCCGACCAACAACCACACCATCGCCCGCTCCAAGTACATCCAGCGTGGCTCCATCATCACGTCCGACGGCGTGACACTAGCCGAGTCGTTGCAGCAGGAGGACGGCACCTACGCCCGCTCCTACCCCAACGGCAACATGGCCGCGCACGTGGTGGGCTACGTGAGCCAGCAATACGGCACCGCCGGCATCGAGAGCGTCATGAACGATACGCTCACCGGCTCCAAGGATTACTCCAGCTGGAACAACGCCATCGCGTCGCTCGCGGGGCAGACCCAGCCGGGCAATACCGCCAAGCTCACCATCGACTCGCGCATCCAGACGGCTGCCGAGCAGGCGCTCAAGGGCTTTAAGGGCGCTGTGGTGGTCATGGATCCGCGCACCGGTGCGGTCCTTGCGTGCGCGAGCTCGCCCACCTACGACAACACCAACATCGATGCGCTGCTCCAGTCGGGCGGCGGCGAGGACGGCTCCATGTACGACCGCGCCATGGACGCGCTGTACACCCCGGGCTCGACCTTTAAGGTCGTCACACTCTCCGCGGCGCTCGAGACCGGCACCGCCAGCCTTACCAGCACGTACCAGGCGCCCGGCTCCATGGACATCGGCAACGCGCCGGTCACCAACTATGCCAACGAGAGCTACGGCACCATCAGCCTGCAGCAGGCCTTCGCCGTGTCGTCCAACGTCGTCTTTGGCCAGGTGGCAAACGAGGTCGGCGCCAGCTCGCTCGTCCAGTTTGCCAACGCCTTTGGCTACGGTCAAAAGCTCGGCCAGGATCTGACCACCGCGGCTTCCATCATGGCCGACCCGTCGCTTATGACCGAGTGGGAGACCGCTTGGGCCGGCGCCGGCCAGCCCGTCGGCATGGACCACACGCCTGGCCCGCAGACCACCGTTATGCAGAATTGCGTGATCGCTGCGGCTATCGCCAACAGCGGCGTGGTCATGGACCCGTTCTTTGTGTCCCAGATACTCGCCCCGGACGGAACCGTGGTTAAGACCACGCAGTCCCGCTCGCTGGGCCAGGCTGTCAGCTCTGCCACGGCCGACCAGGTCAAGCAGGCCATGCTCGCCGTCGTCCAGTCCGGTACCGGCACCGATACCCAGATTCCGGGCGTCAAGGTTGCCGGCAAGACCGGTTCGGCCGAGACCGGCGGCACCAACGTCAACTCTATGTTTGTTGGCTTTGCACCTTACGATTCACCCACGGTTGCCATCTCGGTGGCCTTGGAGGATTACGACAAACACGACGTCAAGGCGGCCAAGATTGCCGGCATCGTCCTGACCGCGGCGCTCGCCGCACAGGGAGCGTGATGCCCATGATCAAAGCGGATACTTGGGGCACACCGCGGCCGATGAGCTAGTGACAACGCGCCACACGGCCCCAGCGGCCACACATTTGGTACTACACACATCGTTGAGCGAATAGTTATGTTAGGAGCAGGAATGGAACAGAGGGTCCTCGGGGGAAGATACCTCCTCAAGGATAAGGTGGGAACGGGCGGCATGGCGACCGTCTTCCGTGCACAGGATCAGGTCCTCGACCGCACGGTTGCCGTCAAGATCATGCTGCCGCAGTATGCCGGCGACGCCACCTTCGCCGCCCGCTTTAAGCAGGAGGCCCAGGCAGCTGCCGGCCTGTCCTCCCCCTATATCGTGGGCGTCTACGACTGGGGCAAGGACGGCGACACCTATTACATCGTCATGGAGTACCTGCGCGGTACCGACCTTAAGAGCGGCATCAAGAGCCACGGCGCCCTCGATCCCAAGAAGGTCGCGCAGATCGGTTCGCAGATCAGCTCCGCGCTTTCGGTCGCACACAAGCACGAGATCATCCACCGCGACATTAAGCCGCAAAACATCATGGTGCTGCCCGACGGCAACATCAAGGTAATGGATTTTGGCATCGCACGCGCCAAGAACAGCCATCTCACGCAGGATAACAACGTTCTGGGCACCGCCCACTATGTAAGCCCCGAGCAGACCCGCGGCCAGGACCTCGGCCCCACCTCGGATATCTACTCGCTGGGTGTCGTCATGTACGAGTGCGCCACCGGCCGCGTGCCCTTTGACGGCGACGACGCCATCTCGGTCGCGCTCAAGCAGGTCAACGAGCTCCCTATCCCGCCGAGCCAGATCAACTCCGGCGTCGATGCCGACCTGGAGCGCATCATCCTCAAGTGCATGGAGAAGGACCCGGCAAACCGCTTCCAGACGGCCGACGAGCTGCGCCAGGTGCTCAACAGCTACCTGTCCGGCCGCGCCGTCAACGTCTCGGAGCCCACGCGCATCATCGGTGCCGCCGGCGACCTGGGTGCCACCAAGACCCGCGAGCTTTCCGACTCAACGCGCGCTATGGTTCGTCCCGTCTCGGGCGTGAGCGGTCAGAACACCGCCCGTAGCGCTGTCTCGGGCTCCACGGGCTCCTACGAGGTCGAGAAACCCAAGTCCAACAAGAACAAGATCATCGCCGCCGTGATTGCCGCCGTCGCCGTGATTGGCGTTGTAGTGGCCTTTGCCACGGGCATGTTCAGCGGCGAACAGGTCACGGTGCCCGACGTGCTGGGCAAGGACCAGGAAACCGCTATTGAGCTGATCAAGGAAGCCGGCCTTGAGGTAGGCACCGTCGACCAGAGCTACAACGACGATGTCGACGAGGGAAAGGTCGCCGAGCAAACCCCCAACGGTAACACCAAGAAGGCCAAGGGCACGAGGGTGAACCTGGTAATCTCCAAGGGCCCTAAGCCCTCCGAAAAGGTTGAGGTTCCGCAGCTCCTCGGCCTGACCAAGGACCAGGCCGAGGCCGCACTGGCAAGCGTAGGGCTCAAGGGCAACGCAACCGAGGAGGCCAACGAGGCCGAAGAAGGTCAGGTCTTTGAGCAGGGCACTGAAGCCGGCAAGGAAGTCGAGAAGGGCACGACCATCTCGTATAAGGTCTCCAGCGGTCCCGACACCACCTCCGTCCCCGATCTGACCGACATGACCGAGGCCCAGGCACGCAACGCCCTCGACGTGGCCGGTTTTGGCGTCAACGTGAGCTACCAGGAGAACGATTCTGTCACCGAGGGCACCGTCATTAGCTGGAACCCCAGCGGCAAGCAGAAGCCCGGCGCCACGATCACTGTCGTCATCGCCAAGAAGTCCGGCAAGGCCAGCGTTCCGGGCAACCTGTACGGCAAGAGCATCTCCGCCGCAGTCACCGCGCTCAACAACGCCGGGTTCTACAACATCGCATTCTGCGATCAGAGCGGCAACCCCGTGAGCGGCAACGAAAACGCCACCGTTACGGGCGTCTCCCCCACCGGCAAGCAGTCTACCGACAGCACGATCACGCTGACGGTTTCGATTTCTGGCTCTGGTACTGATTCAGGCGACGATTCCGGCACGACCAACTAGTCATCAAGACGTTGCCCACAGCGGCTGATGACGCAAAAACATTCGCTCAATGGCGCCCGTTTGCTCCCCCGGCAAACGGGCGCTTCGCTTTAGCTGAATCATCGAAAACTACGGCATGCCTTTAGACCAGAAGAGCCCGGCACCGTGGTGGTACCGGGCTCGATATTCCTCTGGTGCCCCCGGGCGGATTCGAAAACTCCCCCCGCGGGGAAATTGGTGACGCGGGCGTCGACGGTCCGAATCCGACGGCAGCCCCCACAAATGAACTGCACCCCAAAACTTGGACGGCTTAAATAAGAACTACGCCGCAAGAGGCTGGCTCCGGAACTCCTCCGGGGTCAGTCCCTTCAGTTTAACCTGCCTCCGCCTCGTGTTCCAATGGGCGACGCACGCGTCCAGGTCCGCCCTGAAGGACTCGAAGTCGGGCCATGTCCTTCCCCGGAAGAACTCGTCCTTCATGTGGCCGAAGACCTGCTCGGTGGCGCCGTTGTCGATGCAGTTGCCCTTTCTGGACATGCTCTGGACGATCCCGGCGTCCCTCAGCCTCCCGCACCATGCGGCGTGCTGGTACTGCCAGCCCATGTCGCTGTGAAGCACCGGTTTCGCGCCCTCGGGTATCT
>CALGKS010000145.1 GCA_937930475.1 uncultured Collinsella sp.
GATCCTAAATATCACGCCAGCCCGCCGCACCATTTGCGATCGTTGCACGGCCAAGACCAACGGCCCTAACAATTTGGTTGACCGTAAGGCCCGCTCTCCGCATCTTACAAAGAATGGGCTTGCGCTCGATTGGGCTCATCGCCTTGATATCCGCCAGGGAAGCGGGCAATGCGATTTCCTTAGCAATCTTGAGCACTTCATCGTCAAGAACACGCGGGCGAGGCTCGGCATCATAAGGCGCGTCTTCAAGCCGTTCATCGAGATAGCGTCGATAGGCCAATGAACCGCCAACAAGATCCAGCACGATGCTGGGGTCACAAAAACCAAATCCATCGTAGCCATAAGCATATGCTCGATAGCTCGACCAACGATAGTTGTCGACGGCAGATACGCCCGCCTTAACCGGATTCATATGAATATAATCCGCGAGAGCGATGGCCTGGACATCATTCTCAACAGGAATGTTCTTAAACCTGTCCTGAAACAAATGCCCAACGCGGTCAGTTTTGCGATTGAAATATTTGACATACGAGGTAAGAACACCGCTCATGCACGACGAAATTCTCCCATGCGGATCATCAACCATAAGATGAAAGTGGTTCGACATGAGACACCACGCCGTAACGTCGATACCATTACCGACAAGCTTGTCTTCGAACAATGTGAGCATTCGGTATCGATCTTCGTCATCTTCGAAGATGCAAATGCCACCGTTTCCGTGCGCGATTATGTGGTTACAACCCGTCAACGAAACTATTCGACCCGTTCGTGGCATATCGCCCTCCCATCTCGAAACCCTGCGGGCACCATCTGATAGGCGCGGACGATTCAAATATGCTAAGCCCGTTATGCCAGTTTACATGGCCAAATAAAGTGTTGCGAATGAAAACCCGAAAAACGTGTCGCAAAGAGTGTCCCCAACGACTAGTCATTCAAGAACGTCCCCAATGACTGGTCGTTTAAGAACGTCCCCAATGACTAAATAACGCGTCGCGAAGAGTGTCCCCAACGACTAGACATTCAAGAACGTCCCCAACGACTAGTCGTTTAAGAACGTCCCCAATGACTAGGCGGTGGCGCGGCCTAGCCAGTTGCCGCTGTGGTGGTAGAGGGTGAACATCGTAGCCGTGATGACCCAGGTTACGGGGTAGACCAGCAGTAGATGCTCGAGCGAGGGGTCGAGCGGCATAATCGCGAACACCCATGCCACGCGGAGCACGACCGTACCGAAAATCGTGAGCATCATAGGCTGGAAGCTCACACCGGCGCCACGGATGGAGCCGGACGCGTTCTCGATAATCGAGAAAATCGCGTAGAACGGCGCGATGAAATGAAGGATCGTCGTGGTGTAAGTCGAAATCGCGACATCCTCAATAAACAGACGCGAAAGCGGGCCCGAGAACACCAGCAGCACGGCAGACAGGCCGCCGATAAGCACAAACGACAGCACAAGCGACGTGTGGTATCCCTTTCGCATGCGATCGTAATTGCGCGCGCCAAAGTTCTGCGCCGAGAACGTGGTAATCGACACGCCGAGTGCCTCGGTCACCATCCAGATAATGCCGTCCAGGCGGCCGGAAAGGCCCCAAGCAGTCGTGACATCGGCGCCAAACGAATTCACCGACACCTGAATCAGCACGTTCGAGATCGAATACGCCGCAGACTGAACGCCCAGCGGCAAACCGCACGAAAGCATGCTCTTGCAGATACCAGGGTCAATACCGAGCTTAGAGAGCGAAAGACGCCAGGCGCCCGGGGCGCGCATCATGCGGACCACAATCATCGTGGCATTGGTGCAGATAGTCAGCGCCACCGCAATACCGCAGCCCAACGCCTCCATGTGCAGCACGGCGACAAAGAGAATGTCGAGCGCCACATTGACAAAGCAGCCGGAGGCAATAATGACCGCCGGACCGCGCGTGTCGCCCACGGCGCGCAGCAGCGCTGTGCCCATGTTGAGCAGCAACGCTGCAAACATGGCGGCAAAGTAGCAGCGGGCATACGCCACGCCCTCGGCCAGCAGCTCATGCGGCGTATTCATCAGCACGAGCATCGGCTCGACAAACACCATGCCCAGAATGGAAATGACAATGCCGCCCACCAGCGCGAGCGTCATAGCCGTATGGACCGATCGGCTCAGGCGCTCGTCATCGTGCTGGCCAAAAAACTGGCCCGTAATGACCGCGCAGCCGGCACCGACGCCGACACAAAAGCCGATGCAGAGCTCTGTAAGCACCATCGTCGCCTGAATGCCACCCAGCGCGAGCTTGCCGCCAAACTGACCGACGATATAGGTACCGATAAGCGTGTATGCCTGCTGAAAGAACGAACTAAAGAAAATGGGAACGCACAGCGACAGCAGCTGCTGCCAAATGACACCCTGCGTTACATCGATAGCCGTAGATTTCTTAGCCACACGCCCTCCCCACTAGCGTACGTCATACAACAAAACAGCAATTTAAGACCAAAGCCGACACCAGCTTAGCACCGACCAGCGTCGGCCGAAACGCCCCGAACCACAGCCAGGTGCGAAATATCTGTTTAGTGATACAAACCCGGCTGGTAGTGATACTCATTGCTCACATGCGGACACAGCTGCCAAAAGGCGACAGCACTTGCCGCGGCCACGTTGAGCGAATCGACCCCGTGCGCCATCGGAATTCGCACGGCGCGGTCACAGCCCGCAATGGTCTTGGCGCCCAAGCCAGCACCCTCGGTGCCCATAAAGATTGCCAGGCGGTCAATCTCTTGCAGCGCGGGATCGTCCAGCGAAACCGAATCATCCGTCAGCGCCATCGCGGCACACGAAAAGCCGGCATCGTGCAGCGCCGCCAGGCCATCATGCGGCCATACGCGCGCCTCGCTGCCAATGCGCGTCCAGGGCACCTGGAACACCGTGCCCATGCTCACACGGGCCGAGCGACGGTACAGCGGGTCACAGCAAGTGGGGCTCACCAAAATGCCATCAACGTTCAGCGCAGCCGCCGAGCGGAAAATCGCGCCGACGTTGGTGTGGTCGACAATGCCCTCGAGCACGCACACGCGCACCGGGCGCTCCCCTGCCGCCTCGACGACGCCGTCCAAGAACTCATCAACCGGAATCTGACGCGGACGACGGAATGCCGCGAGCGCACCGCGCGTCACGTTAAAGCCCGTCAGCTGCTCCATAAGCTCCATCGAGGCCACGAACACGGGAACCGGGCCCGCACCTTCGCGTACCGCCAGGCGCTCAAACAGCGGCATCATCTGGTCGAGCCAGCGTTCGCCCAAAAGAAAGCTCACCGGCTCGTATCCGGCGCGAACCGCACGTTCGATGACCTTGGCACTCTCGGCGATAAAAATGCCCTTTTGCGGCTCCAGCACGCAGCGCAGCTCGCGCTCGGTCAGTCGCACGTAGGCATCGAGCCGCTCGTCCTCGAGCGAATCAATTCGCAGCACCTCAACGGCATCAGTCATAGCAGCCAGCCCGCACCCTTCTTTACAGCACATCTATACCAAACGAGGCGACGCTAAGCGCCGCCCCATGCATTCAAACAACCCGATGATACCGTTCACGCCAGACGATTTACGCCTCGACGCGACGATACGTCACGAACTCATAATCGAGACCCTCGTCACCCTCGCCCGCGGCAATCGTGGCAACACCGCCACGACGCGTAATCTCCCACGCGGGATCGGTATCCAGATCGGGAAAGTACGTATCCACGTCATGCACGCAATGGTCATGCGTAACCTCGGCCTCGACGCAATACGGCAAGAACTGTCGATACACCTCGCCGCCGCCAATCACCCACGCAATGGGCTCATCGGCCACGGCGGCCAAGGCCTCGTCGACGCTATGCACCACGTCGACACCCTCGGCAGCAAAGCTCTCGTCGCGGGTGAGCACGATATTGCGGCGATTCTTGAGCGGTCGTCCGCCGGGAAAACTCAGAAGTGTCTTGCGTCCCATAATGACCGGGCAACCTTTGGTGCACGCCACAAAATGGCGCATGTCGGCACGGTTGAACACGACCATGTCGCCCTCGCACCCAATACCCCAGTCGTCGCACACGGCGACAATGGCAGAAAGCTTACACGTCATGCGCGCCACCTACACCGCAATGGGGATGTTCTTGACCTGCGGACCGTGCTCGTAGCCCTCAACGATCAGGTCATCGGTCGTAAACGCATAGAAGTCATGCACATCGGGGTTAAGCGTTACCTTGGGAGCCGCAAACTGCGGACGCTCGATAAGCTCGCGGACGATATCGACATGGCGGTCGTAAATGTGGGCATCAGCGATCACGTGCAGCAGCTCGCCAGCGATCATATCGACCGACTGCGCGACCATCATCAGCAAAATGGCATACTGGCACACATTCCAGTTGTTCGCGGCCAAAATGTCCTGGCTACGCTGGTTGAGAATCATGTTGAGCGTCGGTTTGTCATCCTGCGGGCGCTGCGTCACGTTATACGTCACGCTGTAGGCGCACGGATACAGGTGCATCTCGGACAGATCGCTAAACACATAGGTGTTCGTCATAATGCGGCGGCTGTACGGCGTGTTCTTAAGGTCGTACAGCACGCGGTCCATCTGGTCAAAGTCACCCTCGGGATAATGGCTCTTCTGCCCAATCTGATACCCGTAGGCCTTGCCGATAGAGCCGGTCTCGTCGGCCCACTCATCCCAAATATGGCTGTTGAGATCATGCACGTTATTGGACTTCTTCTGATAGATCCACAGGATCTCGTCCATAGCGGACTTGAGCGCCGTACGACGCAGCGTAAGCGCGGGGAACTCCTCGCGCAGGTCATAGCGCGCCGTAACGCCAAAGTTTTTAATGGTATAGGCAGGGGTGCCATCCTCCCACACCGGGCGGACCTTTTGGCCCTCGGTCGTGGTGCCATGGTCCAAGATATCGCGGCACATGGATACAAACTGTTGATCAGCTTTGCTCATTGACCCTCCTGTCAGTCGCCTACAAGCGAGATTCATTGTAGCCCAGGCGCACGCGGCCCCACAGCCCAAACATAAGCCCTCGTTTTCTGACATATGCCAGAAATTCCTTGCGCAAATCTACACGTTCGCTATCCTATTGTTGACATATGTCAGATAAGGAGCAGGTATGGCAGGAAGACGCGAAAAATTGCGCCGTGTTGGGATCATCCCCGAATACCGCGGCTTTACCCCCGACGGCCTTGCCAGCGGAGACGCCATCGATATGACGGTCGACGAGCTCGAAGTCCTGCGGCTGTGCGACCTGGAGGGCCTCAATCAGGAGGCCGTCGCCCAGCACATGGGCATTGCCCGCGCCACGGTAGCGGCAATCTGCAGCCGCGCGCATCGTAAGGTGGCAAACGCGCTGGTCAATGGACGGGCGATCGTCATCGAAGGCGGCAACATCGCGTACTCCCCCATTACCACGACAACGGCCGCATGGCCAGCAAAGGAGATCGGCACCATGAGGGTGGCAACCACGTACGACAACGGCAACATCTTTATGCACTTTGGCCGCAGCGAGCAGTTCAAGATCTACGACATTCAGGACGGCAAGGTGCTCAACGAGCAGGTCATGGGCACCGGCGGCACCGGCCACGGCGCCCTGGCGGGCCTGCTCGCCAACGGCGGCGTGGACACGCTCATCTGCGGCGGCATCGGCGGTGGCGCTATCAACGCGCTTGCCCAAGCCGGCATCACGGTGTACGCAGGAGCCCAGGGCAGCTGCGACGCTTGTGTCGAGGCCCTTATCGCCGGCACGCTCGCTCAGAACGGCGAG
>CALGKS010000146.1 GCA_937930475.1 uncultured Collinsella sp.
CTGCACTTGGATTCGAGCTACGACTTCGATTCGAATATGGCCGTGGTCGTGGCTGGGGATATTCCCGATCCGCGCGACCGCGAAGGCTATCTTTCGGCGCTCGAGCGTGTGCTGGTCGACGCTCATCTTGCCATGGGCGGCTCGGTGCTCACGCTGTTCACCAACAGGCGTGACATGGAGGAACTGTACGCTCGCGTCGAGCCCAAGATGGCTCGTGCGGGTCTGGAGCTCAACTGCCAGCAGCGCAACTCGTCTCCTCGCCGCCTGCGCGATCGCTTTATCAACGAACCGACCTCGTCGCTCTTTGCGCTTAAGGCCTTTTGGGAAGGGTTTGACGCCAGCGGCGAGACGCTGCGCTGCGTCATCATCCCCAAGCTGCCGTTCTCGAGCCCCACAGACCCGCTCTCATGCGAGCGCAATCTGCGCGAAGACCGCGCTTGGGCGCGCTATTCGCTGCCCGAGGCCGTGCTCGAGGTCAAGCAGGCAGCCGGTCGCCTCATTCGCTCATCGACCGATTGTGGCGTACTCATCTTGGCCGACCCGCGTCTGGTGACGAAGGGCTACGGCAAGAAATTCTTAACGTCGCTGCCCACGAGCTCCTATCAGCGCATCGAGTCGGCACAAATCGGGCACTATCTACAGCTGTGGCGCGCACGCCACGAGCGGCGCCGCTAAAGCGGACAGATGAGGGATTTTGCCATATCGCACAGACGCTCTGACAGGGCGGGGTCATCCAAGATGCGGATGGCCCCGCCCGCTGCGATTACCTGGCTTAGCAGCCAGCGCTCGGAGCCGTAGCGTACATTCACTGTTGAGCTGTCCGCCCCATTGGGTTCAATCGATATGATGCCGGGCCAGTCAAGGCGCTCTGCCAAGGCGCGCGGCATGAGAAGTTTCGCGCTCCGCTCCGCCTGGGCGAGGGAGTCATGGAGGGTCGCGGGCTCCGGCGCGTGGCGCACGACGGAGTCGTCGGTCAAGACCAGGCCCTCGATTTTATCCATACGATAGGTACGCTGTTCGTCGATCGCGACATCCCAGGCAATCAGATACGTTTGGTCGCCGTTTGTTGTGATGCGCAAGGGGTCGACCAAACGCTCGCGCGCCTGCGTGTCATCCATCGAGCGATACGAGATGCGGCAGCGAACGCCGTCCTGAATGGCGCAGCTCAGCTGCTGCCAGTGCGACCCGTGGGCGACGGTGTCAAAGACGCGCTGGTTGTAGCCGAGTTCTTTGGGAAGAAGGGCGCGCCGTATTCGAGCTGCCGCTTGGGGTTCGATCCCCAATGATTCAAGTTCATGGTTGAGCACAGCGCCCTCGGCGGCACTCAGGCGCAGCGGTAGCACGCGCCCCGCATCACCGGTGAGGACCACGCACTCGCCGCGGCGTTCGCAGATAATACGTGCGCCCGATTCTCGGTCCGCAAGTGTTGAGACGATCTCGAGAATCTCGTCGAGCGATGCCCCCGTGATATCAAAGCGGCTGCAAAGATCGTCTCGTGTCATGCCGTTCTCGCCGGCAGCGTAGAGGGCCTCCATGATGTCGATGGCGCGCGAGAGCCTTTGCTCGCTGGTGAGTTTACGCACGGGCATGCTCGTGCACCGTCCTTTCGATGAGGTGATTCCACGCCTGCTTGAGAGAATCGGGGGCGACGGGCCTCATGCCATCCATGGCATGGGCCATGCAAAACGAGGCTGCGGCTTCAAAGTCGCGCACGTCAACGGTCCAGGTCCACTCCGTTTCGGTGCGCATGAGTTCGCCTCGTCCGCGTGTGAGACCGTTGATCATATCGGCCTGCGCTTCACGCGCGAACGAGAACGTAGCCGCAACAGGTGGGCGGTCGGCAAAATCGAACTCAAAGAATAAGTAATCGTTGAGGTTGAAATCCGCAGGAATGGCGTAGGCTTTCGAAGGTCTCCAGGCGCGAATGATGCGGTCGCAGCGGAATGTTCTGATATTGCCGGTGGCATTGTCGAGGCCGCAGAAGTATGCCGTACCCTCGCGCTCGAACATGCCGTAGACGCAAACGGTCCGCTCGCGTTGTTCACCGCGTCCGTTTTGGTACAAAAAGCGCAGCGCGCAACGCTCGGCAAAGGCGCTCCATACCGCATCGACGGCGGGAGAGCGGCGGATCGGTGCCTCTCCTATCGTCGACAGGCCGGTGAGGTAGGCAATCTTGGAGCGAATGTCGGCAAGCGGCGCGGCAAAGGCGGATGAGCCTGCCGCGAGTGTCTGGTCGATGGCATCGAGCAGGATGTCGGCGTCGTCTGCGGTGATGAGGCCACCCGCGGCAAACGTGTGCTCGCGGTCGATCGTCCACGCGCTCTCCTCGGTTTCCTGCGCTCCGGCAGCACGAACCTCCCTGATAACGATGCCGCGTTCGAGCAGCTTGTCGCGATCGCGGCGGAACTTGCGCTTGTCTGAGTCGATATTGCCCGAGCCGTATCCCAAATCGGAATCCAGGACGATTTGCTCGGTCGTCAGCGGTTCGGGAGAACTGTTGAGTACAAAGAAAAGGTTGAGGATGCGCTGAGCCGTTTTATCGAAACCGGGCTCGGGCGCCCCCTTTTTAATTGTCGCGGTTGCGTCGCTTGCCGTCATAGAATCCTCGCATGGGAAGGTCGTTTGATGCCATGATTTTAGTCCGATATGGAGATTAGGCTATATCCTTGTCCGCTCGCGGCGTTAAGATGGCCCGAATTCGGTCGTTTGCGCTCGCTCGGGGTATACTTTCGACTATATACGGTTCTAATGTGCATGCATTGGGCCTATTTGTCGGATTATGGATGTGGAGCGCACATGGCGAACACCCAGAACTATATTAACCACCTGCTGCAGAACACCGGCATTACGCCGGCGTGCAGTGAAGAAGAGCGCCTGGCTGCCGAGGATATCGCTCAGATTTTCCGCAACCATGGCTTTGACCCCGAGGTGCAGGAATTTAATGCTCCCGCGCCCAGCAGGTTGGCGTTTGCCGTTACCGGTATTCTGGCGTTTGCCGGCGCCCTGCTGATGGGCATCGGCGGCGGTATCGGCTTGGTCGGCACCTTGCTGGCCATTGTCGGTGCCGTGCTCTACGTGCTCGAGCGCACGGGGCATCCCGTGGTTTCGCGCCTGGGAAAGACCGGTGTGAGTCAAAATGTCATCGCCTATCACAAGGCCTCGGGCCCGCTTGCGTCTCCGCGCAACCGCCCGGTCGTCGTGGTGGCGCACTATGATTCTCCCCGCGCCGAGCTCCTTGCTCGCGAGCCCTACGCTCCGTATCGCGCGCTTATCGCCAAGCTCCTGCCTGTCGCCACGGTCGCACCCGCGGCTGTCGCCATCTTGCGTATCCTGCCGCTTCCCGGCGTGCTCAAGGTGCTGCTGTGGGTTGTTGCGATTCTGGCCTCCCTTGTGGCACTGGCCAACGCCGCCAATATCATCTCCAACCGTTTTGTGCTTCCCTACACGTCTGGCGCGGTGTGCAACAAGTCCTCTGTTGCCGCCATGCTCGGTGTCATGGACAACGTTGCCCCTTATCAGGGCGAAAACGAGTTCCCCGACGACATTCCATTCGATACCTATTTTGGCGAGCAGAAGCGTCGCGCCGAGGAGATGGCGCGCGCGGCGGCCGAGTATGCCGCGGCCCAGCAGCAAAACGACTACGGCAACACCATTGAATACGAGGAACCTTCCTACGACGAGGACGAGTTTGGCCAGCCGGTGGCGCCTGACGATGTACCCGAGCAGGAAGAGGCTTTTGATGGACAGATCGATGGTTTTGAGGGTGCCTCTGCCGACGAGACGCTGATCGGCGTTGTCGCGCCCGAGGCTCAAGACCAGACTGTCCAGGCCGAAGTGTCCACCGAGGAAAAGTCCACCGCCGAGCCGGCAGAGGAGCCCGTGGTGGTTGAAGTCGCCGAGCCCAAGCCCAAACTCTATCGCAATGCCGCTGGCAATATCCGCTTTGGTTCGGATGCCATCCGTGCGCTTGGCATGCTGCCCGAGTCCTGCACGCTTGATTACGAAGAGGGCGAGGAGCCGACGTTTGAGCCGGAGCCTGCTCCCGTTGCACAGGAGCCTGCGCCCGCGGCGAATACGGCTGTTGCTGCCGCCGAGCCGGTCGCTGCCCCTGTTGCTGCCGCGGAGCCTGACGCAAAGCCCGCGCTCGATTCTGCAGCCGGTCTGGATATTCTGGCGCCTGCCGCTCCGGCACAGGTTGAAGACGAGACCGCCGACGAAGACTATGACGAGTATCCGCAGCGCGTGTCCTATGAGAGTGACACCGATTTCTCGGCCGAGATTCCCTCGACAACGCCCCATGCCGATATCGCTTCCGCATTCTCCTCGATTGGTGCCAGCGCTTCTAGCTTCTTTAAGGGTGCCTTTGCGAAGGGAAAG
Organism: uncultured Collinsella sp.; assembly: GCA_937930475.1. Lineage (GTDB taxonomy): Bacteria > Actinomycetota > Coriobacteriia > Coriobacteriales > Coriobacteriaceae > Collinsella. Next base: position 4,378 of record CALGKS010000146.1, read on the forward strand.
AAGTTCGTCGACGACTTTGAGGAAAAGCGCGCCGCTGCCCGCGAGGCCGCCGAGCGGGAGGCCATCGCCCAGCAGCAGGCCGCCGAGGCCGAGCGTGAGCGTGCGGCACAGGAGTTCGAGCAGAGCGAGGCCGAGCAGTCGGAGCCTGTCGATGTCGCCGACGCCACGACGTCCTTCGAGGCTCCGCAGCCGACATCCGCTGACGTTGCCGAGGCTACGACGTCCCTTGATGCGCAGCAGCCGGTCGATAGCACCATGTCATTTGATGCCACGATGACGTTTGAGAAGCAGGGCACCGCAATTGCCGAGCCCCTTCCCGTCTCCGATGATGCCCAGGACGCCGCCGATGATTCAGTTGTCGACGAGGCCGATTCCGTTGAGGCCAGCGCGCCCGAGCAGGTCGAGGCTCCTGCGATGGAGCAGGAGTCCCCTGCGGTTGACGAGGCTCCCAAGACGGATGAGTCCAGGCCTTATTCTACGCAGATCTTTACCATGCCCGCACCGAGCGACCCCGGTGCCACGGTGGCCAATGTCGCTCCCACGCAGGACGAGACGGTTGACTCCCTCATGGCGCAGATTTCGTCTCAGGTGCCTCCGCGCCAGCAGATGAATATTCCCGATCCGGCCTCCGCGCCGGCGCCCTCTTCGTCGCCGCTGGCCTCGGTCCCCGATCCGTCGCTGCCTTCGATGCAACAGGCCAACGTCGCGTCCCGCACGTCGCTATTCGATCTTCCCGATCCTTCGGCGCAGACAAATGATCCCTTTGCGACGGCGCAGGGCCCCGAGCCCACATCGGCACCGGTCGCGACCCCCATGCCAATCTCCTCGGGCGCACAACCGCTCGAGACCATCTCGGCTCCTGCTTCGACGGGCGCCAAGCCGCAGAAGCGTGGCCTGGGTGGCTTGTTCGGTCGCAAAAAGAAAAACGAGCAGGACAGCATGAGCGACTGGCTGGGCGTCGATGACGATTACGATGCCAAGAAGTCTGGCCGCGGCATTGGCTCGTGGGATAACTTCGAGGATGACGACGACGGTTGGAAGGGCGGCGCCACCTCCTCCGATGGTGCTTCTGCCGAGGATATGCTCTCGGCCGTTGCCTCCATGGGTGACGATGAGCTGCTCGGCCACGATATCTGGTTCGTCGCAACGGGTGCGTCCGATTGCGACGGCGCCGGCATGAGGGCGTTTTTGGCCTCGCATCGTGACAAGCTCCGCGGTGTGTTCTTCATCAACCTCGAGTCTATCGGTGCCGGCAGGCTTTCGGTGGTAACGGTCGAGGGCGAGCAGCAGCTGTTTAAGGGCGATCGCCGCATCATGAATCTTGTCAGCAAGGTGTGCAAGTCGTTCCACGTCGATTGCGGTGCGTTCGAGATGCCCTATGCAAAAACCGATGCATCCGCAGCGCTCGAGGCGAGCCGTCGCGCCCTTACGATCGCCGGTGTGGACGGCCCGCGCCTTGCCTGCGCTCGCACCGAGGATGACCTGCCGTACAACGTCAATCCGACCAATATCGCTACGGTGTCCGAGGTCGTGACCGAGGTCATTCGTCGTTCGTAGACAGATCCGCTAAGGAGTCAGCGTGTTTTCGTACATCAAGCGCCATTGGCCCATCTATCTGATCTTGACCCTGAT
>CALGKS010000147.1 GCA_937930475.1 uncultured Collinsella sp.
GCCGTGACGATCGCGGTGGCCGTGGCGGCGACCGTGGCGGTCGCGGCGGCTTTGGCGATCGCGGTGGCCGTGGCGGCGACCGTGGCGGTCGCGGTGGCCGCGGCGGCTTTGGTGACCGTGGCGGCGACCGTGGCGGCCGCGGCGGCTTTGGCGGCAACCGTGGTGGCTATGGCGACCGCGGCGGCAACCGTGGTAACGACCGCGGCGGTCGCGGTGGCGATCGCGGCGGCCGCAACGGCGGCGGCTTCCGCGGTAACCGTTTCTAGTTGGGTTACGCGGGTTTACCAACCCGCGTAACTAGTTGACGCTGCAAACCCGCCAGAGTGGCAATCTGCCTTTCAACTTCGGCGGCATGACCAGAAGGTCAATGCCGCCTTGTTTCAAGGCACCTTGCTCGCTCTGGCGGGTTTTCGCTGTCGGTACCAAGACATCGGCGTTGCCTTAATCCAAGCCTGCCAAAAAGTAGTCATTGGGGACGTTCTTTAGTCATTGGGGACGTTCTTAAACGACTACATAGCATGAGAGTGGATAATCTCCCGGTTTGAGCCTGCATTCAAGCTCAAAGTGGGAGATTATCCACTCTCATTTGTTATGTGTCCGAAAATCCACGCTCGTTTCTACTCTGCCTACATTTGCAGGAACAGTTCGTGGAGGCGGGTGTCGTCGTCGAGCTCGGGGTGGAAGGTTACGCCGAGCTGGTTGCCCTGACGGGCGGCGACGATGCGCCCGTCGACTTTCGCTAAGGCCTTGGCGTTGCCGTGGACCTTGACGATGCGGGGCGCGCGGATAAACGTCAGCGGCACTTCACCGTCGATGCCGGTCACCTGCCCCTTGGTGCGAAAACTGCCGAGCTGTCTGCCATAAGCGTTACGCTCAACGAGCGCATCCATGGTTGCCAGACGCGGTGTCCCCTTATCGTCGTGGGCGGCAAGGTCACGCGCCAGCAGAATCAAGCCGGCGCAGGTTCCCAATACAGGCATGCCTTCAACAATGCGTGTGCGAAGCCCCTCGAGCATACCGAGTTCGGCAAGCAGCTTTCCTTGAACGGTGGACTCGCCGCCGGGGAGGACCAGGCGGTCAAAGTTCTGCTGCAAATCGGCCGCCTGCCTCAGCTCAACACAGTGCGCGCCCAGCTCAGATAGTCTTGCCTCATGCTCGGCAAAAGCGCCTTGGACCGCCAGCACGGCGACCGTTTGGTCTGCATAATCGCTCATGTGCGATCCTTTCTCCTGGACTAGCGCCCGCGCTCCTCCATGATGATCTCGATCTCGTCGGCGTTGATGCCGACCATGGCCTCGCCCAGGTCCTCCGAAAGCTCAGCGATGAGTTTGGCGTCGGTGAAGTTGGCCACGGCCTTAACGATGGCGGCAGCGCGCTTGGCGGGGTCGCCGCTCTTAAAGATGCCCGAGCCCACAAAGACGCCCTCGGCGCCCAGCTGCATCATCAGCGCGGCATCGGCGGGGGTCGCTACGCCGCCGGCGGCAAAGTTCACGACGGGAAGCTTGCCCGTGGCATGGACCTCGCGCACCAGCTCGACCGGAACCTGCAGCTGCTTGGCCGCCTCAAAGAGCTCA
>CALGKS010000148.1 GCA_937930475.1 uncultured Collinsella sp.
GTCGCGCAGCTCGCGGCCGGTGATCTCGAGGAACACGTCGTTGAGGGTCGGCGGCTCGCTCCACACGCGGCCGAGCGCCACGTCGGCGGCGCGCAGCGTGTCGAGGATGTCCACCAGGTTGTGCGGGCTCGCCTCGCAGGTGCAGACGAGCTCGCCGCCGGACAGCTCGACGCTGAGCACGTGCTCGTGGGCGCGCAGGCGCTCGACTGTGGCGGCCTCGACGGCGCCGACCTCGACAGTCACGCGCTCGCCCATCTGAATCATGCGCTTGAGCTCGTCGTTGGTGCCTTGCGCCAGCACGCGGCCGCCGTCCATGATCATGATGCGGCTGCAAATCTGCTCGACTTCCTCCATGTAATGGCTGGTATACACCACCGTGGCGCCCTCGTCGCGCAGGCGGCAGATGCCCTCCAGGATGGCGTTGCGGCTCTGCGGGTCGACCGCCACCGTGGGTTCGTCGAAGAAGATGAGCTCGGGCTTGTGCGCGATGCCGCAGGCAATGTTAAGCCGGCGCGCCAGGCCGCCCGAGAGCTTGCCGGGGCGGAACTTGGTAAAGTCGCCCAGCCCGACAAAGTCAATCGCCTCGTCCACCAGCGCGCGGCGGCGCTTGCGGTCGTTAACGTAAAGGCTGCAGAAATAGTCAATGTTCTCGCGCACCGTAAGCTCGTCGAACACCGCCACCCGCTGCGGCACCACGCCGATGCGGCGCTTGAGGTCGTAGCGGGCGGGCGTCATGGGCTCGCCGAACAGCTCGATGGTGCCTTTGTCGTAGGCGAGCAGCTGCAGAATACAGTTGATGGACGTGGTCTTGCCCGAGCCGTTGGGGCCCAGCAGGCCAAAGATCTCGCCGGGGGCGATGCTCAGGTTAAAGTGGTCGAGCGCAATAAGGTCGTCATAGCGCTTGACGAGGTTTTCGACGTGGACGATGTCTGTCATGAGGCGGCCCTTCCGTTGATTGCGGCCCGGTACGATTGCATCATCGCAGGAGCGGGCGGCGCGCACCAGTGAGCTTTGTCACGAGTGCGGAGGTCTTGGTCGTGCGGTCTGCCGACGCCCCCGCTTTGCCGCGCGGGAGGAATGTCACGGTTGCGCAGGCGGCCCCTCCACCACGCGCAGCTTCGCGTACAATACCCGTATGAACAGGCTTTTCGACAAATCGATCGTGCTAGCGTGCTGCATCGCAGCCGCCGTGGGCCTTGCTGTGGACGCTCGCCTGGTCGCGGCGTTTTGCCTTGGCGTTATTGCCACTTCGCTGGCCGAGCTCGCACAGAAGGAACGTGCGCGCCGTGTAAGCGAGGCCGCGAGCTGCGCTTACATCATCGCGGCCGTCTTCGTGCCGCCGTTTGTGCCGTTTGCACCCCTCGCCCTCTATGACATCGCACGACGCGTGCACCGCGAGCACGCCTGGGTCGCACTGGGCATTGGCGTCGCCTTTGTCTTTGCGCTCGTCGCGGACCTTCGCGCCAACGCGCTCACTGCCCGAACGCTCCTGCTGACCGCCATCCTTTCGGTTGCCGCCACCTTGTTATCGCTACGTACCGCCCAGTTGGAGCGCGAACAGCAGCGCATGCGCCGAATCCGCGACGAGCTGCAGGAACGAGCCCTCGTGCTCGAAGCGCGCAACCGCGATCTTGCCGACCGCCAGGACTACGAAGTCGAGCTCGCGACGCTCGCCGAACGCGCCCGCATCGCGCGCGAGATCCACGATAACGTCGGGCACCAGCTCACGCGCGCCTCACTGCAGGCCGAAGCCCTGCGTGTGGTTCACGCCGACGAGCCCGGTGTCGCCGCCGATTTCGCCGACGTCAAACGCACGGTTGACGAGGCGCTCCAGCTTGTGCGCACCAGCGTCCACGCGCTCAACGACAACGCCGTCGACCTTTCCGTGCAGCTCGAACGCATTGTTGAAGGCGCGCGCTCGGACGGCGGCCCGCAGATTGAGCTTGAAGTTATGACCGAACATGCGCCCGCAAACGTCGCGA
>CALGKS010000149.1 GCA_937930475.1 uncultured Collinsella sp.
AGTATTAGCCACCTGCGCAAAGAGGCCTGCACCGTGGCCACCCGGCACCGTGACGCCCGTACCCGGTGCCACCAGACGTGGACCCTGATACTTGCCAGCGTCGATGGCGTTGCGCACGGCAATATCGGCAAACAGCGGGTCGCCCGCTCCGCGCACCGTGGTCACGCCGCTTGCCAGCTGCTGCTGAGCGCTGCCCTTGAGGATATGGCGCACGATGGCGCGCCCCACGGGATTGTCGAGCTTCTTCATCAGCGCGCCCGCATCGCCCGCCGAAACCGGCTTGCCCGAACCGCACAGATGCACATGCATATTGATGAGACCCGGCATGAGATACGCACCTGCCAGGTCGATGACCTCGGCCCCCGCTGGAGCTTGGGCCACGGCGCTCGGTCCCATCCAAGTGATGATGCCACGCTCGACGGCCACGGCCATATCGGGCTGCGGCTCCATATGTTCCGAACCATCCAAAACGGTCGCATTGATAAACAATGTGGGACGATCGGCAGTCGCCATATCGAGCTCCTCCCTCGCGATTAACTTGAACATTTGTCCATTATCACCCAGTGCGGCAGGGTTGCTGTGGACATATCGGTTAACGGAGGGACGAGAGAGATGTGAGGGCAAACGGAAACAGTGCAGCGATGCTTCGGCCGTTCCAGCAAAACGTCTAGATCTGTAACAGGTAGACCGGGTTTTAGCAGCCAGGTGTTACAGATCGAGATCTTTCGGCACCGCGTCCAACGTTTGTCTCAATCTGTAACAGGTAGGTCGCATTTTGGCCTGTAGATGTTACAGATTGAGATATTCTCCAGCCCCGTCGTCAAACGCCTAGATCTGTAACAAGTAGACAGGTTTTCGGCCTCTAGATGTTACAGATTGAGAACTTTTAGCGGTAGCCAACCTTCTGTCTCGATCTGTAACAGTTGCGAGGCCAAACGGCCCCTTGTTGTTACAGATCGAGACAAACTCGGTAGGAACAACCACATCCGCGTCAGTTGCACCCCTCAGCGCCCATACCACTGCCGTCTCCATTCCTCCGCCAGATCGACCCGCTGCGGAATGCCCGCCAGTCGCATCTTTTCAGCCAGCTTCCCCGGGTTCTTGAGTTCATCAAACGTAAACCGAAGCACCTTGTGCCCGAGCATCGTCAGATGGGACTCTCGTTGACGTTCTGCCACGAATGGGTCGACCGACTCCCGATCCCCACCATCCTGCAGGGTATACTTTCCCTTTCCATCGAGCTCGCCAATCACGCACGTTCCGTCCTCGAGCCTCCAGAAATAGTCGACTCGAAATACCTGATTCGGATCGAGCGGATCACGAAACTCCACCTGCAACTCTGGCACCGGAAAACCGTATGCAATAAAGAATGCCCGAAAACGAGACTCGCCGCCGTTTTCGGACAGCCCGTCCGCATACGACGCGATCACCTGCGCCCTGCGATACCCTCGCCTGCCCTCGCAATCGGAGCGGAGACACTCGCCCAGGTCATCGCGCGATACGCCCTTTGCTCGCAACGCAGAATCGGCAATCGCCAGGCCATACGAAAACGGCGCACGCAACAGGCAATCCTCCACCGTGCGCCAAAACGGCGTCACCCGCATGCCGTCGACCTGTTCGAGTGCACCCGCCGCCTGCGGACGCAACAGCCGGCATCCCGCACTCAGCGGCACCGAGCAACCTGTCTTAACAAGAAATCGCGGCCCAAGCAGGTCATTCGGCACCTCCAGACCCCACAAAAGCGCCGCGTCATAACCCCAAAACGCCCAATCGGGATGAAACTCCGCAAGCCCTTTGACGGTACGCAGCGCTCGCTCCGCCGGCGTCAACGCATCCCAATCATGTTGAAAACAGAACAAATACGGCTCGGGCTCCGCAATATCATCGGTTCCCACATGACGCCGCAGCCACATGAGCTCGGCATTGTCGTGCGTCACAAGCAGCACGCCTTGTTCAGCCGCCTTCGTGAGCCTGGTAAGCATCCTATTCCGCGCCAAGGTGTTACGTGTTGCATGCTTGTGCTTGAAAACGGTATTAGACACTTCCATCACCACCACATCGGACAAATGGACCATTGTCACCGTTGCCTCCGCTGACAAACGTCTTGATCTGTAACAGGAAGACAGTCTTTAAGCCTCTAGTTGTTACAGATCGAGATTTTCAGTCGTGCGTCTAACCTCTGTCTCGATCTGTAACAGGAAGACCGATTTTTGGCCGCTAGATGTTACAGATCAAGATCTTTCGGCACCGCGGCCAACCTTTGTCTCAATCTGTAACAGTTAGGTCGAGTTTTGGCCTGTAGATGTTACAGATTGAGACATTCCCCCAGTCAGGTGCCAAACGTCTCGATCTGTAACAGTTAGACGTTCTCCAGGCCCCCAAACGTTACAGACCGAGACAAATAGACAGGCGGCGGCGCTGCGACAGCCCATCCCCTACTCCCATTCCTGCTCGTAAATATTGAGCGACTTCACGTACCGCCCCTGGGCACCCATGATGTCGCGGACCAGGCGCAAAAAGAAGCTGATGCACGAGGTATCGAAGCCGTCCTCTAGGTCCTCGGGATGCACCGCGCCTGGCCCGTCGACCGCCGTGTCGCTCAGGCGCGCGATGTCATACAGGTAGAGCTGCCCCGCCGTCAGCCAGACATCGTCCACGCACGCGAGGCGCACCGCGATCGCGCCATCGCTCCAATGCTCCTTTTGCACGATATGCGGGTCGTAGACATCAAAACGACGGCCGGTGCGCGTGTCCTTCAGCGCGATCATGCCAGTCGCGGGGTCCTTGTCCAAAATGCCAAAACGCGAGAAATACTGCGTGTCGCGCACTTGCTCGAGTCGTTTGAGCGAAGCAGGCGCAAGCGAGGCCGGCGGTTCCTCAACATACAGCTCCAGCAACGTCGCGCCATGGCGATAGGGGCGCTCAAAGAGCAGCCAATCGGTAAACGCCATGTTGTAGGCCATGATTTCGTTTTGAGAAGGTTCCTCGCAATAGCTGAGCCACGGATCGACAATGATCTCGAATTGCTCGCGAGCCGGCTCCAGGAATTGAAACTTCCGCAGCATCCAAAAGTGAGCCATATCGGCAATATCGTTGCCGACGGCTTCGACCAGCAGCGCTCGGTCAAAAACGTGGTCAGTCATGGCATCCTCCTCAAACTGATGGGCCTCAATTTGAGCTTACGAGGAGGGCAGACGACCGTGGCCAGCACGGGCAAAATGGGTCTCCGACTGCAAACCAGATGCTGACCAAACCCTTGACGGAACACTTGACCGAATGAGCGAACCGCAAAGAAACCACAGGTAGGCATAGACAGCGAACCCGCTCTTTTGAGCCGCACCACCCAGGCCACCACAGAAACAGCAGAGCGCAGCAGGCGCAAACGTCGACGAATGAACACTCACACGTCGACAAATGAACAGGCACTCTGCAAAGAGTGTCCCCAACGACTAGACAAAAAAGAACGTCCCCAATGACTAGTCGTTGGGGGCGTTCTTAAATGACTACTTTACAGCTCCAGCGCCTCGGCGACTTCGGCTGCGCAGGCCAGGGCATCGGCCATGGCACTCACCACGAGCGAGCTGCCGTTGCGGGCATCACCGGCCACATACACCGGCGCGGCATCCGCGGCGACACCCTCCGTGCGAGCCGCGAGGCGCGAGCCCTCGGCAGCCATCACCGGCAGCGGACGACCAGCGGTGGCAACAGGCACGCTCACCGCATCGAACACGCCATGCTCGGGACCCGTAAAGCCGCAGGCGATGAGCACCAGCTGCGCCGGCACCTCGTGCTCGGAGCCCGCGATGCGCTCGGGCTTTCCCGCCGACCAGTCCAGATCGACCACGCGCAGACCCGCAGCCGCACCCTTCTTGTCCAGCAGCACCTCGAGCGTATCCACGCCCCAGGCACGCATCTCGCCACCCATCGCAGCGATAGCCTCCTGCTGGCCGTAGTCGGTCTTCTTAACGTTGGGCCACTGCGGCCAGGGGTTGCTCGCCGCGCGCTTATCGGGCGCAGCCGGCAGGAACTCAAACTGGCGCACGCTGCGTGCGCCCTGACGCACGGCGGTACCCACGCAGTCGTTGCCGGTATCGCCGCCGCCAATGACCACGACGTCCAGGCCGCGCGCGTCGATAGCGGGCTCGCCGCCGTCGAGCACCGAGACGGTCGAAGCCGTCAGGTAGTCCACCGCGTACACCACGCCCGGAGCATCCACGTTCGCAGCCGAAAGGCCGCGGGGCGCACGAGCGCCGGCAGCCACCACGACGGCGTCAAAGTCATCGAGCTTGGCCGCTACCGCAGGGTTCGTAACGTCAGCACCCAGCTCAAACACAATGCCCAGCTCGCGCATGAGCGCCACGCGACGCTCGACCACGGACTTCTCGAGCTTCATGTTGGGAATGCCGTACATGAGCAGACCGCCCGGACGGTCGTCGCGCTCAAACACCGTCACGCGGGCGCCACGACGCGCAAGCTCCCATGCCGCTACCAGACCAGCAGGACCGGAGCCCACCACGGCAACCGTGGGTGCGCCCTCCCCTGCCGGCTCAAAGCGACGCGGACCGCCATTTGCCCACTCATGGTCGCTGATCGCACGCTCGTTGTCATGGATCGTCGTGGGCTGGCCATCGACCGAACCCAGGTTGCACGCGGCCTCGCACAGTGCCGGGCACACGCGACTCGTGAACTCGGGCATGGGCGAGGTGAGCGACAGACGCTCGGCAGCCTCGTCCCAGCGGCCGCGATACACCAGCTCATTCCACTCGGGAATCAGGTTGTGCAGCGGGCAGCCGCTCGGGCGTGCCTTGCCAAAGCTCGCGCCCATCTGGCAAAACGCCACGCCGCACATCATGCAGCGGCTCGCCTGGGCGCGACGCGCGTCGTCGTCGAGCTCCACATACAGGGGATCAAAATCATGGCTGCGCTCCTCCACGGGGCGAAGCTCGTGGGTCACGCGATCGATATCAAGAAAAGCACCGGGCTTGCCCATGGCACTTACGCCTCCTTCTTGGTCGAAGCAACAGAGCTGGCAGCCACGGACGCAGTGCCCGAAGCACCGCCCGCGACATCAAAGCGAGCGACATCCGCGGCGCTCGCGCGACCGGTCACAATGTCAAACGCCAGCTCCTCTGCCTGCGCATGCGTCTTGCCCGCGGCCTCGGCCGCAGCGACAATCGCCAGCACGCGCTCGTACTCGGTCGGAATGACCTTCACAAAGTGCTTGCTCATCGTCTCAAAGCTGTAGAGCAGCTTGATGCCGCGCGGACTCTGTGTCGCGTCCACGTG
>CALGKS010000150.1 GCA_937930475.1 uncultured Collinsella sp.
CGTCTCGCCCACGACGCCCCTGTATGAGTTGTACCTATGGTAGTCGGTCTCGCGGCGGATGCCGCAGCGGACCCCCGTCTCCCGCATCATCTTGAGCACGGTCTTGTCGGATATGCGCGCGCCCAGCTCGGCGCGCGGGCACATGGCGACCTGGCGGTGGCCGCACCCGTTGGCCGTGCGTGAGAAGATCTCCGCCACCGCGCCCCGCAGCTCCGGGCGCGTCGGCCTGGCCGGGTGCGACAGCGCGTAGTAGTGTTAGCTGGACCGGGCCAGGCCGGCGCATTCCAGCAGGCTCCCCAGCTTGCGCCCCTCCGAGCGCAGGGCGCTAACGGCCTCGACCTTCACCCTGGTCAGAGCCCGTCCCTCTCGACCAGGGCACGCAATTTTTTTAGGTAGGCCACCTCGGTCTCGAGCCTTCGGCAGCGCTCCTCGAGCTCCTGCTCGCGGGTGCGCTCGCGCGGCCTGGGGCCGGACCCCCTTCGGCCTGCCCCTGGGCTTGGGCCTGAGCGCCTCCATGGCGTCCCGCCCGCTCATGCCGCCGTCGACCACGGCCGAGGCGGCGGCGACCTTCTGCTCGTATGTGTACCTGGTCTGCTTGCCGTCCATGGATAGCAGCACCTCGCTTCCGAACGACCGGTATACGTAGAGCCATTGTCTCACGGTGTCGCGCGGGACCGACAGCGCCTTCGCCGCCGACTCGAAGCCGTGCCCTCGCTCGAAGAGCCCGATCGCCGCCTTCCTGGCCTCGATGTCGTGTTTCACTCTCAAGTCGACACGTATAAAAAGCCTCCCATTTCTCGTGTCCAAGAAATGGGAGGCAGTTCACCCCGGAGGGACGCCTTTTTGCTCGGTATGATGCGAGTCGTTAGCGACGACGCTTGCGGTCGATCACGCGGGCCGCCGCCAGTGCGGTGACACCGGAGCCACCAGCAAGTGCGGCTGCAAGAATCGATGCATCGCCAGTACCCGGCAGGCCCGAACCCTTCGAAGGCCTACCAGGCTTCTTGTTGTGGTCGGAACCACCCTGCTGGCTGCCGCCAGTCGTACCGGGCTTCTCGGGCTGCCCGGGCTTATCGGTGCCCGAGCCGCCAAAGCTGGCCATTGCGGCATTCAAAGACTCGAGTGCGGCGGAGACCTCATCGGCAGAGCCGCGCTCAAGCAGCCCCTTAGCGGCGGCGATGGCATCGGCAAGCTGGGCCTTCTGCTCATCGGTACCGTTGGAGGTATCCATGTTCTCGGCCTTGACGATAGCGTCCTTAAGGGCGCTCACGTTGACCAGTGCCTTCAGAGCATCGGCGATCTTGGCGCGCGCGGCGGCAACATCGTCGACGGAACCGTTCTTGAGAACTTCCTCGGCATCGGCGACAGCAGCGTTGAGCTGAGCCATTGAATCCTTGGTGTAGTCCTCGGCACGAGCGCTCTTGGCAGAAGCGATATCGGCCTTGAGCGCCTTGACGTTGACCAGAGCGGCCTTGGCATCGTTGATTGCCTGGGCCAGGCCAGCGTCGTTGGCGGAATCGTGCGGAGCTTTGGCAGCCTCGATAGCGGCAGCAAAGGGTGCCCAGCTCGCCACGGTGTAGTCGGCCTCGTTGAGCTTCTCGGCCTCGGCAATGACCTTGTTCAGGTCGACAGCCTCACGCAGGGCAAGACCGGCCTTAGCGTCGTTGAGCTTCGCGGCCGCAGCAGCAACCTGCTCGGCAGTACCGTTCTTAAGGGCAGCAGCAGAGTCGTCGAAAGCCGCCTTGTAGGCGTTATAAGACTCATCGGTATACAGCTTGCCGTTGGTCTTCTTAAACTCGGCACGGGCAGCGATAAGCTCGCTGGCATCGACCAGCTTGCCCTCGGCGTCCTCGAGCGCAGCCTGTGCTGCCTTGAGCTGCTTCGGGGTCGCCTTGGTATTGGCGATCAGGTTCTCAAGCGCGCTCATGGCATCGCGATAGGCGGCAGCGCTGTCGGTCGTGTACTTGTCGGCGGCGGCGTCGGCCTCGCCGTACACCAGCTTGGCGTCGGCAAGGGCGACCTCGGCACGTTGCTGAGCGCTCTGGTCAAAGACCAGGGCAGTCTTCTTGGCCTCAAGCGCGGCAAGAAGCGCCTCGCCCTCGGTCTTGGCAAGATCCTCAGGATGCGCGAAAGCCTGCTCGGCCTCGGCATATGCATCGGAATATGCCTGATAGCTCGCGACGGTGTACTGGCCATCGTCGTTGGAGACCTTCTTGGGAAGCTCCTTGCCCGCGTACTTCTCGACGCCGGCGGCGTCGGCAGACCTCAGGGCAGCGGTAACAGAATCGACCGTCGTCTGCGTGGCCTTGGTATTGGCAAGAGTGTCCTGCGCATTGGCGAGGGCCTTCTTAAAGGCATCGGCAGTCGACTTGGTCCAACCGCTCACGTCCTTATCCTTGAGCTCATCGACAGCAGCCTGCAGCGCCGTGGTATCGGCGGGGTTGGCATCGTCGATCAGGAAGAACTCGGCGATCTCGGGGACCGTGCCGTCCCACGTGACCTTGATGTCCTTAACGGCAGAGAAGGTCGAACCGGCAGCGCGGGTGAGCGTGCCAAAGCAGAACTCGCTTACGGGCTGGCTCAACGTGCCCAGGTCGATGTCCTCCGTCTTGCTATAGGCGGCATCGGTATAAACCGTAGCAGTCACCTTTGCGTTGGAGGGCGTACCGGCAGAGACGATGCGCACGCCCGAGAACACCTTGCCACCCTCGGCAATGGGCTCGGAGACGTGATACACCAGGGTGCCCTTGTTGTCCTGCGGACGCCAGGCGGTCTTGGTATCACCATCGGCAAGGTTAGCCGGCGTCTTGCCCTCGACCTCGGTGCTCGAGGAATCGAAGTCGGCATCGCCATAAGTGCTTACATACTCGCCGCCGTTGATACGGATCTCACCGATCTCGATCCAGCGCTGTGTGTAGGTCGCGGTAAAGCGAATGCGCATGTAGCGACCGGTCACATTGAGCTTCTCGGTACCGTTGGGATCGTTTTCGTTGGTAGCGGTGACATCGGTCTTGGGGTTGGCCGTGCACATGTTGCCCGGGTTCTTGGTGTCGTGCGTGAGCCAAGCTGCGTTCTTAGCGGTATCGCTGTTAAACGTGTTCTCGATCGTAGCAGCATCGCTGTTGATCTTAAGAACCTCGGTCCACTGACCATCAGCAGCATCCGGGCTGTCGGCGACCTCGATAACACCCTTGCGGATGAAGTCATAGGTCGTCTCGGGCACGTAGTATGCGATGGAGTTGATCTTGCGCTCCTGGCCAAGATCGAACACGATCGTGCTGCCCTCGGTGGCACCCTGCGTGTTCTTGAAGGTCGTGGACAGATCGCCATCGAAGATCTTCGAAGCATCAAAGTTGCCCAGGTCGCCCTTCACATAGGACGGAGCCTTGACCATCTTGTAGCTCGCGGAGAAATTGGTGAACGTCACGTCGCATGCGGCGGATGCCTGAATGCCAACATAACGAGCCTTGACGGGCTTCTTGGCGCCCGCGTAATCGATCCACTCGAGAGCGTTCTGCGAGTACACGACCTTGGCGCCCTTGGGAAGAGTCATGCCGTCGGTGTTGATGGCGACGTCGTTGCGCACTGCGCCCAGATCGACCGCAAGGTAGTTGCCGGCCCCAAACGAGACGGTGCCGTCGGAAAGCTGGACGCTGCCGTCCTTGCCCGTGGCCTTAAGGGCAACGCCCGAGATGTCGGAGCGGATGGTGCCGGTGCTGGCTTCCTTGCCCTTAGAAGTGGCGATCTCGCAGACCTGCCACCACTTGGCGGTGTCCTCGGTCGCACGCACGCGAATGCCGCGAATCTGCACGTTCTCGAAATCAAATTCCTGCTCACGGCTCGATGTGATATCGCCGCACTCGACCCAGTTGGCGCCATCGACGGTGTACTCGAGCGCACCGGCAGAAAGATTGTCGTTGCCCTGGACATAGCGCACATGGCCCACGGTCTTGGGAGCGGAGTAGGTAACGGTAATGGTGTCACCGCTCTTGATGTTGCCGCCGCCAGAGTTGTGCTTAACCCAAGCGTACGTATCCTCGTTACCGTCGACAACACGGGAAAGTGCATAGTTCTGGTACACATCCAGGCCCGTGCTCGTAACCGTAGCGGTGGGCTCGGGCTCGGTGGAAGCACCCTTGGTGGCAGAAAGCTCAAAGACCTTCCACCAAGACTTGGTGGCAGCGGTGTTCTTGACGCGGATTGCCTTGGCCTTGACGGCGCTGGGCAGCGTGATGGTCTGGGTGGCCGTGCCGTCGATATCGCCGGCCTTGATCCACGTGCCCTCCTCGTTTTGGTACTCGAGCACGCCGGCGTTGATACCATCACCAGAAGTGGGCTCGTTGCCGTTGCGTGCCGCCTGCACGAAGGTGAACGTATCGACCACGGACGTCTTGGTAAACGTAAGGGTCACTGTGGCGTTAGGTTGCGTGGTATCGCGGATATCGTACTCGGGGTCGTCGGCATTGGCCTTCTTGTACTGAAGGTGCGCATAGGTCGAGACGTTGCCGTCGTTGATGTTGGAGAGCGACTGTGCGGCCAAAACCTGGCCATCGATGGTCACCGCGCCTGCGACGGGCTGACCCTCGGGAGTCTGCTCTTCTTTGTTGACCTGGATCTCGTAGATGGTCGGCCAAGCATCGCGGCTGTTATCCTGCGTGGCGATGAGGCGAACGCCATAGACGCCCTTGACGTCCAGGCCGGTAACGGTGACGGTCGTGCCAGTCAGATCACCCTGGCCCTCAACGTCATTCCAGTTCTTGCCATCATAGGTCTGGAGCTTGGCATGCTGCATATAGTCAGCGCCATTGCCCTGAATAAAGGTCACGTTGGTCAGATCGAACGGCTTGTTCTTGATCATGCCAAAGTACGTACCCGCCGTGAGCTTGTTGGGGGTCTTGTAGATAACGCCCGTGTTGGCCTTACCGTCAAAGACGTTCTCGACCTTGCCCTCGGGAGTGTCGGTACGGCTGGTCACAAACTGCGTGGTATCGGCATTGGGGTCGGCAGCTAGCGTAGCGCGCTGACCCAGGTAGTTGTTGAGGGCATTAAGCATCGGCATGATGTAGGCCTTGCCCACCGATGCATACTCGGTGTGGTCCACATAGTGGAAGCCGTGCTTGTGAGAGGCAGCGAGTGCCTCGGAACCCTCGGAATACTTAGAAAGCATCTGAGAGCTGTCGCCCGAGAGGTCGGCCTTGAGTGCCTGAAGCTCGGCAATAGCGGCACGCGTCACGTCATCCCAAGCATCAATCCAATACACGATCTGGTCGAGCATGGCCTTGTTGCCGGCATTGGAACGATAGGTCTTGGCGGACTTCTGCAGACCACGGAAGAGCTCAATCATCTGGTCGCAATCCTCGGCGGTTGCGGTACCAGAGGTAACCTTGCCCTGGAAAGCCTGGAGCTCGGTCTTGATATTGGCGGACTCACGGCTCTCGAAGACTACGCCACCGCCGGTATAACGCTTCATGTGGCGGCTCAGCTCGCGCAGCGCGTTGGAGCCCTTCGTGGCGATGGGAGAATTGTGGTCGACGTAGGAGAACGAATCCTCCCAAGCCTGGTCGGCGTGCTCCTGGCTCTTCCACAGATTCCAAGAGAAATCGGCGTTCATGAAGATAGCGGCCTTGGAAGGCTCGGACTGCTGCATGGGGTTGAGCACGACGCCCTGAACCTTGCCGGGCTGGACATCGGTGCCCAGGGCGTTCTCATAGCCGCCCATGGACAGGGTGTCCTTGCTGTTGTCGGTGCACGGCCAGTTGATCCACATAAAGGGAGCAACGCCAGAATTGTTGGTGAAGGACGACGTGAAGTTATTGTCGACCTTGCCCCACACGCGGCCACCGGTGTTGATGACCTGGACGCTCTTGGGGAGGTTGGCATACCAAGACTCGCCCCAGCCCATATAGTTCACAGGGCAGAAGATAAGCGTGTCCTTGAGACCAGGGTACTTAAGCGATCCGTCGGCGTTCTTCTCGGTCTGCTTCTCGTGCAGCCAATCGGTCATGTCATTGCAAAGCCTGGTGTACAGAGCGCTGCCCTGGTTGCCGGCGTCATCTGCCAGGATGGAAATCTGCCTAACGCCATGGTCCATAACCTGGGTGAATTTTTCCTTGAGAACAGCCACGGACTCGTCGTAGTTAGAGTTCGTAATGGGGTTGTGCATAAACGGATGAAGCGCGAACACAAAGCGGCACTTGGAGGTGTTGCCGGCCTCTGCAAGCGGTTCGATCTTCTCGGTCAGCTCTTCCTCGGTGTAGAGATCACGCCACTTGGCATTGTGCTTGGGGTCATCCTTGGGGGCGTAGACATATGCGTTGAGCTTGTAGTAGCCACCCCACTGCATCAGGTTCACGCGATCCTCGGTGCTCCAAGGATTACCATAGTAGCCCTCGATAAAGCCGCGCGTCACCACGTCCGCATAGTCGGACATGGTAAAGATGCGCAGCTTGGCATCGGAAGTCTGCTGCAGAATCTGATAAAGCGTGGTCAGTCCATAGTAGGCGGCATCGGTGGTCTTGCCCAAAACGATAACGCGGTCGGGCTCGTTGCCGTCAGACGGAAGCGAAGCCAAGACATAGGAATCGTTGTGGTCGAACAGGCCGTCCGTATAGGACAGCTTGCCCTCTTGCACCAGCTGGTCAACATAGGTGTCAACCGCGCCGCCGGAACCCTTGACGCCCACAAGAACCGTCGTCACGGTGCTCTTGGAAGGAATAGCGTCAACGCTCTTTGCTTTGATGCCCTTCAGCGCCAAAGCTTCATCAAGGCGGCTGATGGTATCGGCATCGATGCCGGACTCTGTAAGCACGCTTGCCTTGTTGCGCAGCGTCTGCGCACCGTTGCCGTACACCATGCTGTGCGGCGTGGGGTACAGCTTATATTCGGCCGCCGTATCATCGGCATAGGCCGAAAACGGAGCCAGGCCGCCCAAGCAGGCAAGCATAACCGCTATGACAGCGAGCAGCTTGGCTATCATCCGTTTCTTCATCTCTTAAACCCTTTCTTGAGGCAGGTCTTCATCCGACTTCGTTCTATTGACGACGGTTCTTGACATACAGCACAACACCGGCACCGACAACAAGCAGGCCCACGACACCCGCGACCGCGATGTACATTGCCTGATCATCACCGGTCTTAACCAGGGTGCCAGGCTTCTTATCGCCCTTGTTGCCCGTAGTCGAATCGCCCTTGTTAGACCCAGCGGTACCGGAGCCGCCATTGCCGCCACCAGAGGTGCCCGGCTTGTCGGGATTCGGCTTATCCGGATTGGGCTTATCCGGATTGGGCTTGTCGGGGTCGGGAGTAACGGGATCCGGGGTGCCAGGGCGCAGGCCCAGCATCGCGGAACGGAGTTTGCCCTTGGCGCCGTTCACAGCCTCAAACGAGGGGTTCTCGTCTGCAGCAACATCCTTGGCATCCTTAAGGGCGACCTGGAGCTTCTTCCAAGTCTCCGTAGTGTACGAATCCTTGTCGAGGCCCTCGGCCTGCTCGATCAGAGCGGCAAGACCATCGAGGTCAACCGTCTCGTCGATGACGCGAACGCGGATTTCGCCAGCGGTTGCAAACTTGTTCCTATTTGCGGCGCTATCGCCATCGGTCTCGTCATAGTAGAGCTTGACGTCGGTTGCACCGGCAACAGGCTCGTCGAAGGTAATGTTCTTGGCGCCCACACTGGACTCGAGCGTACCCTCGGCAACCTTCGTATAGGTGCTACCACCGTCGGTGCTCACCTCGACATGGTACTTGGTCAAACGACCATTGGAGCTACCGGTACGCGGCACGTACACCATACCGCTCACCTTGGCGGGAGCAGCAAGCTTAACGTTGAACCAGTGAGGCATGTCATTGTCGGCGGGGGCGCTCCATTGGCTGTGCCAGAAGCTGGACTCGTCGCCGTCGACGGCAGCCGCAGCAGGACCGTTGGGAGCGGTCTCGCCGGTCTTCTCCTCGGAGCAGGCTGTAGCGGTCACGCTCTGAGCGAAGTTGTTGTCTGCAGACTTAAGCTCGAGACCCTCAATTGCCTCGGTGAGCGTCTTCGTATAGGCATCAACCGTATCCTGCATGCTCACCGGCAGATCGCGCTGGATGCTATCGCGCGCAGACGTGAGTGCCGCAACGGACTCGTCGGTATAGACAGACAGATCGGAAGGAATTGCGGCGAGCAAAGCGTCGAGCTTGCTGTAATCGGCAGGCTTGTACTTGACGTTGGCAACGCGGTCGTTGATCTGCTGCGCGAGATTGGCGATCTCGGCGGCATCGGGGTTGACCTGGTTGATAAGGTCGCGAGCCTGCTCGACGAGCGTCTCGAGCTCGGCATCGTCGGCGCCGGCAGCCAGCACGGAGCGTGCCTTGAGCTCGGCGTTGTCGAGCGCCATGGTGGTCGCAAACGTAGCGCTGCGCGTCAAGCGAACGTCGTCGACGTAGCCCGTAAAGGCAGCAGTCTTGCTACCGATACGCTGGACAGGAAGCATGCACGTAGCCTTGAGCTTGGTGCCGCCGTCCTGACCGAGGGTCTCCTTGAGCTCGCCATTCACATAGAGCGAAACCTTGCCCATGCCCTCATTCTTAAACTCAAGCTCGACCCACTCGTTCATGGGCAGCGTGTAATTAAACGAGTAGTCACGGTTCTCACGGGTAATACCGACCTTGCCGGTCTTTGCCTGAACGGCCTTGATGGAGCCATAGGGGCTCTCGAACAGGATCTGGTCCTTGTCGCTCGTGGCGTCGGTACGCTTGACCTTCACGCGCAGATCGTTACCAAGACCAGCGGTCTCAAGATCGGAATCCAGCGCGACATGGCTCTTGCCGCCCTTGAGCTCGAGCGCCTTCTTAAAGTCGACGTCGACGACCTTAGCGTTCTTGGCAGACTTCAGGTTGAGATTGTTACCGTTGCCCGAAGCATCCTTGGCATCGTCCATGCCAAGCTGCATGACGGTGCCCTCGGCGTTGGCCGTGGTCTTGTAACCAAAGTTGGTGTTGGGAGCGTCGCCGAGCTTCTTGGCCGTAGCCTTGGCGCCGGAAACGTCGGCAGAGCCCTTGCCCCAGGTAGCAGCGGCGTACAGA
>CALGKS010000151.1 GCA_937930475.1 uncultured Collinsella sp.
GAGCTTGGACTCCTTACCGGCCATGAGCTTTTGGATATTCGAGCGATGGGCCCACACCACGGTGATGCCGATTATCGCCATGCAAAACTTGAGGCCCAGGCTGCTGTACGGAAAGACCGCGCAGGCGGCGATGGGAAGCCCGATGGCGGCGGCAAGCGAGCCCACTGACACGTACTTGGTGATGGCGACGGCCACAATAAACATGCCCAGCAGCGACAGGCCAATGGGCCAGTACCAGGCAAGAATCACGCCCAAACCCACGGCGATGCCCTTGCCGCCGTGGAAGTTGAGGTAGGGCGAGAAGATGTGGCCCCACACGGCTGCCAGACAAATGACGCCGAGCATCCAGTCGCCGGCGGCACCGGGGGCCATGATGCTCACGGGGAAGCCAAAGCCCACGCTCGCGATGAGCGGACGCGCGATAAGAACGCAGATAGCGCCCTTAAGGCAGTCGAGCAGCAAGGTGAGCGCGGCGACCTTGGGGCCGGCTACGCGCAGTGCGTTGGTGGTGCCGATGTTGCCGGAGCCCGCCTTGCGAATGTCGGTGTGGTTGAACACGCGGCCCAGGATCAGGCCAAACGGAATCGCTCCGATGAAGAACGAGACCACGGCGCAGATGGCGGTCAGCAGAATCGGATTATGCATCCTTTTGCTCCTTCTTCCTAAAGAAGAGTCGAATGGGCGTGCCGGCGAAGTCGAAGGTCGAGCGCATGCGGTTCTCGACATAGCGCTGGTAGGTGTCGTTGACCAGGTCGCTGTGGTTGACGAAGAACGTGAACGTCGGCGGATTGACGCCCGTCTGGGTCACATAGTGCATGCGCAGGCGGCGCTTGCCGTCCACCACGGTGTGGCCAAACTCGCGCAGGTCGGTGAGGAACGTGTTAAGGCGCGAGGTGGTGATCTTTTGCGAACGCGTCTTCTCGGCGGCGTCGACCATGGCCCAGATCTTCTCGATGCTGCGGCCGGTGAGGGCCGAGATGCGCAGGTACTGGGCCCAGGGAGCCATGACGCCCAGACGGCGGTCGACGGTCTCCATGCAGGCCTCGCGTTTGCGGTCGTCGTCGAGCAGGTCCCACTTGTTGAGCAGCACCACGATGGCGCAGCCGCGCTCGATGGCGAGGCCCATGACCTTCTGATCCTGCTCGGTGACGCCCACAGAGGCGTCGACGACGAGCAGCGCCACGTCGGCGCGGTCGATGGCGCGCAGGCCGCGAACCATGGAGTAGTACTCGATGTTCTCGTAGACGGTGCTCTTCTTGCGAATGCCCGCGGTATCGACCATGCGGTAGTGCTTGCCGTTGCGCTCGACGACGGTGTCGATGGCGTCACGCGTGGTGCCGGCGATGTTCGACACGATGGAGCGATCGGCGCCCAGGATGCGGTTAAAGAGCGACGACTTACCCGCGTTGGGTCGGCCGATGATGGCGACGTTCAGCGCGTCGGGGAACTCGTCGGCGACCTCGTCCTCCTCCTCGGGGAGCAGCGCCACGATGTCGTCGAGCAGGTCGCCCGTGCCGTGGCCGTGCAGGGCCGAAAGCGGCGTGGGCTCGCCGATGCCGAGCGAATAGAACTCCCAGATGTTGTCGTTCTCGCGATCGGGGTTGTCGAGCTTGTTCACCAGCAGAAAGACCGGCTTGTCGGAGCGCTTGAGCATGCGCGCGACCGACTCGTCCTCCTCGGTGACGCCGGTGCGGCCGTCGACCACAAACAGGATGACGGCGGCTTCCTCGGCGGCGGCGAGCGCCTGGTCGCGGATGGACGTGGCAAAGACGTCATCGCTCTTGAGC
>CALGKS010000152.1 GCA_937930475.1 uncultured Collinsella sp.
GCCCGCGAGGTTGTTGAGCTTTGAGCGCTCGCGGGCCGCGCGCCCGAGCGCTACGAGGCGCAGACCATCACCCTGTTTCGTCTCCTCATGAGCATGAGCAAGGCCGAGCAGCAGCGCTACATCAACGAGCTCAAGGGCATCACAGTCTCGCAGAAGGCCCACGCCACGGCAGTTCCCCTCGACACGCCCTTCCCCCAGACGGCGAGCGTCGCCTGCCAGGGCGTTGAGGGTGCTTACAGCCAAATCGCCGCAGGCAAGCTCTTCGACGTGCCCGACATCGCGTTCTTCGAGACCTTCGAGGGCGTCATGCACGCCGTACGCGACGGCTTCTGCGAGTTTGGCGTGCTGCCCATCGAA
The DNA here is from genome assembly GCA_937930475.1 of uncultured Collinsella sp. Taxonomy (GTDB): domain Bacteria; phylum Actinomycetota; class Coriobacteriia; order Coriobacteriales; family Coriobacteriaceae; genus Collinsella. Next base: position 358 of record CALGKS010000152.1, read on the forward strand.
AACTCCACCGCCGGCTCGGTCAACGCCGTCTACGACCTGCTCGCTCAGTTCGACTTCCACATCGTGCGCTCGCTGCGTCTCAAGATCGACCACAACCTGCTCGTCAAGCCCGGCACCAAGCTGCAGGACGTGCGCGAGGTCTTCAGCCACGGCCAGGCCATCGCCCAGTGCGCCGGCTTTATCGAGGCGCACGATCTGCATGCCACCAAGTATCCCAACACGGCTATGTCGGCCGAGATGGTCGCCAACTCCGAGCGCACCGACGTCGCCGCTATTGCCTCGCGCAGCTGCGCGGCACTCTACGGCCTGGAGGTGCTGGAGCCCAACATCCAGGACTCGGACAACAATTACACGCGTTTCGTCGTCATCAGCCGCGAGCCGCGCGTCTACCCCGGCGCCAACCGCACCTCGCTCATGATCACCACGGCCAATGAACCGGGCGCCCTCTATCGCGTGCTCGAGCGCTTCTATGCGCTCAACATTAACCTCATCAAGCTCGAGAGCCGCCCCATCCCCGGGCGCGACTTTGAGTTTATGTTCTACTTTGACCTGGACTGCCCCTTTGGCAGCAAGGCTCTCGACGATCTGCTCGATTCCATCAACGACGTGTGCGAGAGCTTCACCTACTTTGGCAGCTACACGGAGGTGCTCTAGATGACCGTTACCGCCGCAACCCGCCCCTACGGCGTGTTGGGCCGCGTGCTGGGCCACAGCTACACCCCGACCATCTACAAGGAGCTCGCGGGCCTGGAATATGTGCGCTTTGAGCGCGAGCCCGAGGAGCTCGAAGCCTTTATGACCGGCGATGAGTGGGAAGGCACCAACGTGACCATCCCCTACAAGCGCGCCGTCATGGAGTACCTGGACGAGCTGAGCCCGCTCGCCGAGCGCATGGGCAACGTCAACACCATCACGCGCCTACCCGACGGCCGCCTGCGCGGCGACAATACCGACTACTTCGGTTTCCAGTGCCTGGTCGAGGAGCTGGGCGTGGAGGTTGCCGGCAAGAAGGTTCTCGTGCTCGGGGCAACCGGCGGCGCCGGCACCACGGCAAGTATGGTGCTGGGCGACCTGGGTGCCATCGTTGTGCCCGTAGGCCGCACGAGTGAAGTCAACTACGGCAACATCGTGCAGCAGTCCGATGCCGCGCTGCTCGTCAACTGCACGCCCGCCGGTATGTTCCCCCATTGCCCCGATGCGCCCTGCACGCTCGAGGGGCTCGATGCGCTCGAGGGCGTCATCGACATTGTCTACAATCCCGCCCGCACGGGGCTGATGCTCGAGGCCGAGCGCCGCGGTATCCCCTGCATCGGCGGCTTGCTCATGCTTGTGGCCCAGGCGGCACAGGCCGTTGAGCGCTATACCGGCCAGGTCACCCCGCGCGAGCGCATCCTGGATGTGACGGAGCGCCTGTCTCGCCATGAACAGAACATCGCACTGATCGGCATGCCGGGCTCGGGCAAAACCCGCGTGGGTGAGCAAATCGCCCTGCTCACCGGCCGCGAGCACATCGACCTGGACCGTGCCCTCGAGGAGCGTCTGGGCATGCCTTGCGCCGACTTTATCGTCGAGCGCGGCGAGCCGGCCTTCCGCGAGCAGGAGACGGCAGCACTCGCCGATATCTCTAAGCGCAGCGGCCTGGTGCTCTCCACGGGTGGCGGCGTGGTCACACGCGACGAGAACTATCCGCTGCTGCACCAGAACAGTCAGATCGTGATGCTCAACCGCAAGCTCGATGAGCTCGCCCACAAGGGTCGCCCCATCACCGCCCGCGACGGCATCGATAAGCTGGCCGAACAGCGCATGCCGCGCTACCGCGCTTGGGCCGATTACATCATCGACTCGCGCGACTGCGCAGCCAACACCGCCCGAGCCCTCCTCGACACCCTCTAACCAAAAACCACCACAAAGGGGACAGGCACCTTTGTGGTGGTTTTCCATTCCACCCTGCAGCACCGACCAACCGCAAAGGAAGCAACCATGAAAGCACTCGTCATCAACGGCCCCAACCTCAACATGCTCGGCATTCGCGAGCCGGGCATCTACGGTAGCGACAACTACGACCGCTTGGTCCAGATCTGCAAGGAGGCCGGCGCCGCACAGGGCTTCGACGAGGTCGAGGTCTTCCAGTCCAACCACGAGGGCAGCATCGTCGACAAAATCCAGGAGGCATACGGCAAGGTCGACGGCATCGTCATCAACCCGGCCGCTTACACGCACACGAGCGTGGCGATCCTAGACGCCCTCAAGGCCGTCGCCATCCCCGCCGTCGAGGTCCACATCAGTGCCGTCGAGACGCGCGAGGACTTCCGCCAGGTAAGCTACGCCCGCCTGGCCTGCTTTGCCACTATCACCGGCGAAGGCCTCCAGGGCTACGCCCATGCGTTGAAGCTGCTGAAAGAACATCTGCTACACTAATCCATGGAACAAAGTAATCAGGTTTGTTTGTCCCAAAACTTAAGTACCTGTTCGATTGACATACAAAGGAGCATATCCATGTCCCAGTACGATTACCTCGTCGTCGGTGCCGGCCTTTCGGGCGCCGTCTTTGCCAACGCCGCCAAGCGCGCCGGCAAGTCGGTCCTGGTCATCGACCGCCGCGACCACATCGCCGGCAACATCTACACCGAGGACGTCGAGGGCATCCAGGTCCACCGCTACGGCGCCCACATCTTCCATACCTCCATGAAAGACGTCTGGGATTACGTCAACCGCTTTGCCGAGTTCAACAACTACGTCAACTCGCCGGTCGCCAACTTCCACGGCAACATGTACAACATGCCCTTCAACATGAACACCTTCGCCAAGATGTGGCCGGGCGTCGTCACGCCGGCCGATGCCCGCGCCAAGATCGCCGAGCAGGTTGCCGCCGAGAACAT
>CALGKS010000153.1 GCA_937930475.1 uncultured Collinsella sp.
CTCGGTGGGGTGGTTGTGGGTCTCGTTCTTAAACAGGAACAGCCAGTCCTGGTCCTCGCCGTCGACATCGACCTTCACCTTGACGGTGCAGGCGTTGATTTCCTCGGACTCATCGACATCGGTCATGACGCCGGTCTTCTTAAGGTACTTGGCGCCGATGGTGCCCATGTCCATGAGGCAGACGGGCTTGGCGTCGCGACCGAGCTCGTGGCGCATCTCCATGTAGCGGTCGAAGGCCTGCTGCACCACGGCGTCGTCGATCGTCACGTCGTCCAGGACGGTGCCGAAGGTGGTATGGCGGCAGTGATCGGACCAGTAGGTGTCGATCACGCGGATCTCGGTGATGGTGGGGTCGCGGTCCTCATCGCGGAAGTACTGCTGGCAGAAGGCGATGTCCGCCTCGTCCATGGCAAGGCCGCGCTCGGAAATAAAGGCGGCAAGGCCGGCCTCATCGAGCTCGCGGAAGCCGTCGAGCACTTCGACGGGCTGGGGCTCGGGGGTCTCCATGTACAGCGTCTCGGGCAGGTCGAGCGAGGCGATGCGCGCCTCGACGGGGTTCACCACGTAGTGCTTGATGGCCTCGATGGCGGCTTCGTCCAGAGCGCCCGAGATCATATAGACCTTGGCGGAGCGCACGGCGGGGCGCTCGCCCTGGCTGATGAGCTGCACGCACTCGCTGGCGGAGTCGGCGCGCTGGTCAAACTGGCCAGGCAGGAATTCGACGGCAAAGACGGCGCCATCGCTTGCGGGGAGCTCGTCGTAGGTCACATCGACCTGGGGCTCGCTAAAGACGGTCGGCACGCAGGAGCGGAAAAGCTCCTCGTCGATGCCCTCGACGTCGTAGCGGTTGATGATCCTCAGGGCCTCGATGCCCTTGATGCCGAGAATTTCGGTCAGCTCGCCCTTGAGCTGCTGAGCCTCGACGTCGAACCCGGGTTTCTTCTCCACGTAGATACGAGAGACCATTGGTTCCTGCCTTCCTGATCGGTTGGGCGTACGGTACGGTATGTGGCAGCGGTCGGTTTGCGGGGTCTGCCCTGCGGTCGCCTTGAGCCACATGTTTGTAAACCTCACTATGATACGACAGCTCGCGGCGCGTTGAGGACGGCGAGGGTGCTACAGTGATGCGCAAACAAGAGAAAGGCATCACATGGCATTCGTTTCACTCGCCATCATCGCGCTCGTGGCCTTTGCAAGCCCCTTCATCGCCTCGGCGATTCCCGGAAAGCCCGTTCCCGAGACGGTCTTTTTGCTCGTGTTCGGTGCGGTGCTGGGACCCCATATGCTCGGCGTCGTCCATGTAGATGCCGAGGTCTCGCTGGTGTCCGAGCTGGGTCTGGCCTTTTTGTTCCTGCTCGCCGGCTTTGAGATCGACCCCAAGAGCATCACGGGCGTCGAGGGGCGCTACGGCTTGGCGACGTGGGTCGTCACGTTTGGTATCGCCTGGCTTGCCGTGCGCTTTACTCCGTGGTTCTCGGTCAGCCATTTCGACGGTATCGCCGTGACGCTTGCCCTCACTTCTACGGCGCTCGGCACGCTCGTGCCCATCATGCGTGAGCGCTCGCTCACCGGCACGCGCGTGGGCGACTCGATTCTTGCGTATGGCACCTGGGGTGAGCTCGGCCCCGTGCTCGCCATGTCGGTGCTGCTGTCTGCCCGCACCGGCATCCAGACGCTTGTAATCCTTGGCTTGTTTGCGGTGGTCTGCGTGTTGCTGGCCGTGGTCCCAAGCCGCTCCAAGCGCGTCGGCAGCCGCTTCTTTGCATTTGTCGAGGAGCGCGCCGACACCACGTCGCAGACCTTCGTGCGCCTGACGGTGCTCATCTTGGTCACGCTCGTGGCGTTTTCGGC
>CALGKS010000154.1 GCA_937930475.1 uncultured Collinsella sp.
GGTCATCGACGGCGAAGGCACCGTCTGCGGCGACCCCGTCCACAAGGGAAGCCACCTGCTGGCCCCGAGCACCGTCAGCTCCATTGACCTCGAAGGCAAGATGGAACTGATCATCAGCCACCTCTAGGTCGCAACAACAACCAAAACGCAACAAGGGGCTCCCCCGTCCATGTACGGGAGAGCCCCTACTCGTATCTATTTATCAGCCCACCCGGCTCTCCAGATCAAAAAGCGAACGAGCAGTGCGATGTTCACGGGCTAGGAGCCGTAACGCCACAAGGAAGAGGGCGCGCCGGAGGCTTTGGTCGATCGCGAGTTCCGCACGAGCCGGAGAGCACTTAATGTGCTCTCCGTGCGAGCAGGACTGCCCGAGCAGGCGATGTTGCCCCATACGCCCGCCCAGGTCCGCCGGGATCACGACAGCTTGACGATCGGTGCAAAACCCTTCATCAGCTTTTTGGTCTGGCCGGTCTTTTCGAACTGAACCTCGATCATGTCTCCGGCGACCGAGATCACGGTACCCGTGCCAAAGGTCTTGTGGCTCACGGCATCGCCCGCGGCAAAGTCCTGCGATGCGCTGGCGCGATCGACCTTGCGCTCCACCGTCGGGGACACCTTGGACGACGGCTTTTTGGCTCGCGACGCGCCCGAGCCAAAGGTCGAGGCAACACGGCCGGCGTCGGGCGAGACCCCACGATGGCGCTCGGTCCCGTAGCTGCTGCCGCCAAAGAAATCGTCAAAGCTCGATCCACCGCGCGAACCGAAACCGCCGGTCGAGCGCGTATGCGAGCCAAACACCTTGCCGCCATACATATCCGAACCCATGCCCGAGCCAAAGGTGCCGTGACGGTCGCCGCGCTTCTCCCAGCCCGTGCCTTCAAAACCGGCAGAACCGATACCGCTAAACTCGATATCCTCAAACGGAATCTCGTTGAGGAAGCGCGAGCGCGGATTGGCAGAGGTCGAACCGTAGGTACGGCGCGTCGCCGCATACGTCAGGAACAGGCGCTTGCGGGCACGCGTGATGGCGACATAGGCCAGGCGACGCTCCTCCTCGAGCTTGCCCGGATCGTCACTACCGCCAAAGTCGTGTACGTGCGGGAAGATGCCCTCTTCCATACCGGCCACGAACACCGCGGGGAACTCCAGACCCTTGGCAGAGTGGATGGTCATCATGGTGATGGCGTGCGTCTCGCCGGCAAGAGAATCCAGGTCGGAACGCAAGGCCAGCCATTCCATGAGGGCCGGCAGCGCCTTGCAGGTAAGCGGGCCGTAGGTGCGCTCGATCTCGTCGGCATGCACGGCACCGGCCGGCAGCTCCATCGGCGCGGCATAGGCGTTGCCCGCGATGGCGGCGGCCAGAGCGTCCTGCGGCGAGAGCGCCGGGGCGGCCAGGCTATCGAGCGGATTGGAGCCAGCGGCGTCGCGAGCGCCGACCAGCGCCTCAAACGAGGACGCGGGCGCAGACGGCCCAGGCTCGGGCGCAGGCGCACTCACCACGACGGGCTCGGGCTCAGCGTCGGCAGGCACATCGGCAACGCCAGCCGCACGCAGCTCTTCCAAGCTCTCGAGCGTGCCCTCGATATCCTCGTGCGTCTCTTCAAATTCGGCAGCAACGCCCAGGAATTCCTGGATGTTCTCGGCGCGACTCTCGGACTCCATGGTGCCCTCGGCACGGAAGGCCTGCAGCAGGCCCGTCTTGTCGACGATCATCTCGACGACGTCCTTGAGCTCGCCGTCCATGCGACGACCCTCGCGCACCAGCGCCACAAAGCTCGACAGGCCGTTGCGCACCTTGGCGCTAAACATGCCCGTCTCGGCCGTCGCGATCTCGCAGGCCTGGAAGAACGAGCAGCGGTTATCGCGCGCCAGCTGCTCGATCTTTTGGATGGAGGTGGAGCCGATGCCGCGACGTGGCGTGTTGATGACACGCTTGACGCTCATCTCGTCGGCCGGGTTCACGATCATCTTGAGGTAGGCCATGACGTCGCGGATCTCGGCGCGGTCGAAGAATCGCGTGCCGCCGACGATCTTGTAGGGCACACCCGCACGCAGGAACATATCTTCGAGAATACGCGACTGGGCGTTGGTGCGGTAGAACACGGCGATGTCGTCGTAGCTCGTACCCTTGGAGTGCAGCTTTTCGATCTCACCGGCAATCCAGCGACCCTCGTCGCGCTCGTCGCTCGCCTGGAAGGCCTGGATCTTCTCGCCATCGCCCTCGGCCGTAAACAGGCGCTTGTCCTTGCGCTGCGAGTTGTGGCGCACCACGGCGTTGGCGGCGCTCAGGATGTGACCCGTGGAGCGATAGTTCTGCTCCAGCTTGACGGTCTTGCAGTTTTTAAAGTCCTTCTCAAAGTCCAAGATGTTGGTGATGTCGGCGCCGCGCCAGCTATAAATGGACTGGTCATCGTCGCCTACGACCATGAGGTTTTGGTACTTGGCGGCCAGCAGGTTGGCGATTTCGTACTGGACGTGGTTGGTGTCCTGATACTCGTCGACGCTAATGTAGCGGAAGCGCTCTTGGTACTTATCGAGCACCTCGGGGCGGGTGCGCAGCAGCTCGAGCGTGCGCACGAGCAGGTCATCAAAGTCCATCGCATTGGCAGCGCGTAGGCGGCGCTCCAGCTCCAAGTAGACCTGCGCGGCCTTTTTGTCGTTGGGGCTATCGGCACTCTTGAGCATGTCCTCGGGGCCGATCATGGCGTTTTTGGCCGAGCTGATCTTGCTGCGGATCATGTTGATGGGGAACTGCTTTTGCTCAATGCCGAGCGCCTGCATAATGTCACGCACCATGCGCTTTGAGTCGTCATCATCGTAGATGGTGAACTGACCGGTGTAGCCCAGCAGGTCGGCGTCCTCGCGCAGCATGCGCACACACATGGCATGGAAGGTGCACACCCACATGCCGCGGGTACCGCTGGGAATGAGCGCCGCCAAACGCTCGCGCATCTCGGCCGCGGCCTTGTTGGTAAACGTAATGGCAAGAACCTGCCAAGGCTTAACGCCCAGGTCGCCGAGCATATGTGCGATGCGGAAGGTCAGGACGCGGGTCTTGCCCGAGCCGGCGCCGGCGAGCACCAGCAACGGACCCTCGGTGGACAGGACCGCCTCGCGCTGGGCGGGATTCAGGCTGTCAATGTCGACGAGCGGCTTGGCGGGTTTGGGTGCCGGCGCAGGAGCGTCGTAGATGTCGAGCGGGACGAGCTCGGGCTCCGGCGCTGCAGGGGCGGTGTATGCATCGAGCGGCACGGGTTCCGGCGCGGGCGGCACGGGTACCGTGGCGTTCTTTTCCCAGGGCAAGGGCTGGGTCATGGGCGACTCCTCATCTGACGGACGGCGCGCCTGCGGGCGGCGCCATAGTTTGAGCCGTACCAGTATACCGAGCCGCGCGGACACCGACGCAAATCACACCACGACTCCGTGCGCCGCCACCACCCGAGCACCCCAAATAAGTCGCGGTGAAATAGTTCCTCCAAACGGCCTTCTGGCCCTCAAACAGGAACTATTCCACCGCAACTTCAATTGGCTCGAGGGGATAGAATATCTACCACTTCTACCCCATCCCCACATGGCAGGAGGGCTGTTGTGAAGCATAGGGTGCTCTATTACATGGTCGATGGTTCGACCGAGGCGGGCCAGGCGGCGCTCGACACAATCGAAGGTGGCGATCAGATTGAGCTGGTGGGCTGCGCGCACGAGCCCAATGTCTGTCCCACTGCCGAGCAGCTAGCAGGCTGCGAGGGCTTTGTCGGCGAGTTCGGCCCCGTCGATGATGCATGTGCCGACGCCATGGCCGCTACGGGGATGCGCATTGTCTCGAATATGTCCATTGGCCTGAACCACGTTGCCGTCGACCGCCTTGCCTCCCATGGCATCACCGTCACTAACTGTCCCGGGTACTGCTCGGACGATGTCGCTCAGCACACCGTTGCCCTGATGCTTGACCTGATGCGCCAAGTTACGTTTCTCAACCGCGACGTGCGTGATGGCGCTTGGAATCCACTTGCCGGCTACACCATGCACCGCACGCAGGGCCGCACTTTGGGGCTCGTCTTTTTTGGCAGCATCGCGCGTGCCGTCGCGCCTATCGCGCAGGCGCTCGGCATGAAGGTGCTGGCGTGGGC
>CALGKS010000155.1 GCA_937930475.1 uncultured Collinsella sp.
TGATCGTTGCCACCATGGTCGTGGGCATCATCGGCGCGTTCTTCGGCGTGCTGGCGTAGGCTCCTGCGTTCTATTCTGCCCCCAAGGGAAACGGCGACCCATTGCGGTCGCCGTTTTTTATTACCGAAAGCTAGCTGGAGGTGCTTCGTGATTCGATCTGACAATCCACCCGATAATGGCGTGAGCGGGGCGATGTATCTATTTGGCACGGCGCTCTTGTGGAGTTTTATCGGCATCCTCGTTCGCGCCAATTCGCAGTCAGCTCTTTTGATCGGTGCCGTTACGGCAATATTTATGGCGCTCTTTATCCTGCTCGTCGGCAGGCCCTTCCTCCGCGTCAGCCGTCTTATTGTCCTTGTGGCCGTCTGCAACTTCGTGACGGGCACCACGTTTAACTTTGCCAACCAGCTCACGACGGTCGGCAACGCGATCGTCCTGCAGTACACCTCGATGATTTTCGTTATCGTGTATCAATCGCTCGCAACTCGCACGTTGCCCTCGCCTGCGAAGATTGCCTCCGTGGTGGTTGCTTTTACGGGTATGGGACTTTTCTTTTTAGGCGATTTGAGTGCCGAGGGCATGCTCGGCAACCTGCTTGCTGTCATTTCGGGCGCCACCTTTGGGCTGTGTTTCTTTTTGAATTCTCGCCCCGATGCGTCGCCCATGGTGTCCTCGCTCATCTCCTGCGGTATCTCGATGTTGCCGATCGTCTATTTTGCCGGTGCCCTAGACTCCGTGCGACCTTTTGAGTGGGGGCTCATGCTGGTGCACGGCCTTTTTTGCAGTGGCCTTGCGAGCGTGCTGTATGCCAAGGGGATTGCGCGCACTAACGCGTTTGCGGCCAACTTGGTCTGCATGAGCGAGGTCGTGCTCGCTCCCTGCTGGTCGGCGCTCCTCTTTGGCGAGGTCTTTCGCTGGAACGAGTTTTTGGGCGCGGCGATAATCGTTTTGGTGATTGTAGGCAACTTGGCATACGATGCCTTTGGCGATGGCTTTCTGGTGGCGCTTGTCCGCCATCGAAACAAAGAGCGCGCCTGATGGGATACGTCTGCCGTTTACGGTAAAAAACACCCCGCTGAGCGAGTGGTATTAAATAGTAAGAACCTGCATATCTATAATTGGTATCAAATCATTTGTACCTGGCATGGGTGTTCGCAGCACACCAGGTACGCTTCGAGCCGTGTGATTGAACTCCCGGAATTGATATCAACAACGCGCGCGTCGGGTGTGACGACGGTTCGATATTCCTTATTGGGAGGAATTATGCTTGTCCAAGCAATCCTCGTCGGCTTAGTCGGAGCGTTTGGATGCCTCGACTACCAGCTCGGCACCCTCTACGCGTTCCGCCCCATCGTCCTGTGCCCGCTCGTGGGCCTGGTGCTGGGGGACCTGC